>NZ_JBQKUJ010000004.1:0-263555 GCF_054968525.1 Alteromonas sp. G5_S2_22_S1
ATATAGAAGCCGCTACATTTTTATGTATACGGCTTACAGAATTTAGTAAAGTTGATAGTAACCAGCTTTACGCAGTAAACGCTACTGCAAACCAGTTTTTCCTGGCAGCCATAGCGATACGGTACCACCTGAAACCATTTCGAACTCAGAAGTGAAACGTATTAGCGCCAATGGTAGTGTGGGGTTTCCCCATGTGAGAGTAGGACACTGCCAGGTCCCATTAAAAGAAAACCGCCTACCGGCGGTTTTTTTGCTTCTGGAAGAAACAAAATAATAGGGTCAGAGTCAGAACTCTGCCCCCATTTAGTTAGAAGTGGTAGGCGTATGACAAGTTTAGGAAGTCTAGTCCTGGGTTGTCGTTATTAAAGCCACCATTTGAAAAGTGCATATAACGCAGGGCAACGTGTTGCTTCTTATTGATCTCTACAAACACGCCCAATCTGTCTTCAAATTGGTAGTTAGAGCCAATATCTTTACCTGCCACTTTTTGATCGCCAATGTAGCTTGCGCCAATACCTGCTTCTATATATACAGGATACTTGTCATATAGTGTGGATATCTGTTTCATAAAAACAGGCGTCAGTGACGCGCCATAGCTTGTACTGTGCGTATCGTTCTCGCCATATTCCCAAACAACCGCACTAACTTCCCAGTAAAGCTTTATGTCGCCAAACCAATCTGTAGCTAATGTTTGTTCAAGCGGTCGGTATGCGAAGCGCATACCGTCAATGTCATCGAATCCATGCATGTAGTCAACGCTCACGGTTTGCCGTGCTTGTGCTGTAGTCGCAGTAAAAGCGATAAAAAAAGAAAATAAAAGTAATGTTACCTGTTTCATAATTGCTCCTTGATCTGCTAATCAATAAGCAAAATGTTTTCCATCTGATAAAAGTACTTAATATCAGTGGTTTATTTTTTTTGGGGTTTCTTTTTACTACCGATAATCGTGTTATTTACTGACTTTGTGGAAGATTTACAGAGGAGACCAAAGCATGTTGTCTCGAAGTTCTTGCTCTTTCATTAATTGTTTAATTAAGTGCTTCGTCTCTTCGATACCGTATTTTTCTTTTATCTTATTTATAGTTTCAGATTTTGAATGTAAAAACGCATTTAGCTCTTCAATAATGTTGGGGTATTTAAGCGTAGACAGTGAAAACGAGACCGCATTGTGGGGAAGGGTTAAATCAGCGCTAAATGGCCCAACTTGAGGGTGTCGGCGAATAATATGTCGGGCTACGTTATACTCAATGTCCATAGCATCCACTTCGCCATTGTGAAGAAGTGATAAGCCTTCGTATACGCTAGCAACAGTAAAAGTATTTACGGTACCTTCACTAATTTGCTTCTTCCACTTCACCGGTGAAAAACCATCAGGAATAACAAGTTTTCCGATGCTACTAACGCCCTTATTTGTGTTTTCAGGTTTGATTAATGTTACTGAAAACGTCTCGATTAAAGGGGGAGAATAGATTTTATTAAGGTTATACGTTAACGAGTTGTTCCATCGAGGGTTATCTGGAAAAACAAAGTCAACGTTGCCTTTTTTCAGCTCAATTTGAAGGCGTTTAGCTGGCATACTTAGATAGACAAACTGATGTCCGCTTTGTTTGGAAAATGCTTCAAGGATGGCCCAGCCCAACCCTTTTTCATGTTTTGAAGAAAAGTTGTAGTAAGGATCGTACGCAATATTTTGAGCGCCTACGATAAAGGTTTCGGCCTGAATGGCAGGGGTAAAAAGTGCCAGCGCGAACAAAAATGATCTAACATGTCTTAAACCGTTCACCCTACTTCCAAACCTCTTCAATTTCTAATCCTTGTTGCTCTAAAAGTTGTTGAAATAAACGCTCAGTGTCTGTCATTTCATATTTGGCTTTTATATTAGCAATTAATTCTGGGTTTGAGGACATGAAATCATTGAGTTCAGTAATAATATCTTGGTGATAAAGCGTAGATAAAGAAAATGGAATGTCATTATGTGGAAGCGTCAAATCTAAAACAAATGCGTCTTGCTCAAAATAATAAGGCGCAGAATGCTTATGGACAAAATATTCCAAGTCGAGCGCATCCACACGTTCTTGATACACCAAGGTTAGCCCTTGTTGGATATCTTTAACCCATGTGATATCTGTACTCTGATTATCTATTCGCACTTGCCAATTTACAGGTGTAAAACCTAACGGCATGGCAAGGTGTTTTATATTATCTATGCCTTGGCCTGCGTTTTCCCGCTTTACGATAGTTCCTGTTAATGCGCGTGTTATTGGCGCAGAGAAGTATTTTTCTTTAGAGGTTGTAATACTGTTATACCAGCCTCTATTGTCAGGATATACAAAGTCTACATTACCTTTAGCTAATTCAAGCTGAAGTCTTCTAATTGGTAGACTTACGTAAACAAATTTGTGCCCGGAAGCTTCAGAAAAAGCTTCTAATATTGACCAAGCTACACCTTTATCAACCGTAGATGAAAAATCATAATGAGGGAAATATGCTAAGCTCTGTGCACCGATAATGTATTTCCCTGCGCTTATATTAATACTGGCCAAACAGCCACATAAAAGCGCAACCCATCGCTTCATGTTAAACCCCAAAATAATAACTAAAATTTACGATATGCATTTGACTGATATGGTTGGCGATCCTAATGAAGCCAATCATTACAAAAAATATAGCTTTTTTTTAGTATACATTAGACTATAAGTACCAAGGCGTTAAACCCCTAATGAAAGTCTCGCGAATTGAGCGAAATACTTTCCAGCCAGGGTGTTCTATCGATAAGTTTGCCGGCAATAATATGAATTACCCCCTCTTTAGAGCGTTCAATAATACCGTTAACTTGCAGAAGCTTTGCTTTTAAGAAAGTCTTTTGCTGAGCGCGTGCTGTGGCTTGCCAGACAACCACGTTTATATTGCCAATGTCGTCCTCTAATGTAAGAAAGGTAACGCCTGCGGCTGTACCAGGGGCTTGACGTCCGGTCACGGCACCTAGCACTTTAACTACCGACTTATTCTTCTTGTTAATAAGCGTGTTAGACCAGCTGATATCATTGAGTTTATGCTGGCGTTTAAGCAGCGAAATAGGATGGTTGTTAACTGACAAACCTGTCGATGCATAGTCTTCGAGTAAATTTTGCGCATCTGATGGTTTATTTTTTAAAGGCGAATAGCCTTGTTTAGTATTCACCTCTACAGTGTCGAAAAGCGGCAGGCGTGTTTGCGTGTCCATTATTCGCCAGCGTGTTTCGTAGCGGTTGCCGGAAATAGTGCGAAACGCATCGGCGCTCGCTAGCGCCTCTAGCTCGTTACTTTTAATCGATAAATGCTGAATTTGCTCTATATGGGTATAGCCTGCTGCCGGGCGGTTTTTCACAATCTTGTGTGACGCTACTTCACTTAACCCTTTAATCAGCTTAAGCCCTAATTGAATATATTTATCTTCACCCTTGGTAACTAAAGTGTGCTCAGTGTCTGACTTGTTTACACAGGGGGCTTCTACATAAATATTGTGCCGCTTCGCATCTTGAACTAACTGTGACGGCGTATAAAAACCCATTGGCCAGCTGTTTAATAACGCTACGTAAAATTCCACGGGAAAGTAAAACTTTAGCCAGCAAGACACATACGCTAATACTGCGAAAGACGCTGAGTGAGATTCTGGAAAACCATAACCTGCAAACCCTTTAATTTGTTCAAACAAGTTATGTGCAAACGTACTGTCGTAGCCTTTATTCGTCATTCCTTTAATTAACTTGTCTCTAAACTCGAAAATTCTGCCATCTTTTTTCCAGCTCGCCATTGCGCGGCGTAGCTGATCGGCTTCCCCTCCGCTAAACCCTGCGGCCACCATGGCTAGCTGTATAACTTGCTCTTGAAATATAGGTACTCCCATGGTGCGCGACAGAACTTTTTCAACTTCTTTTGATGGGTAGCTAATAGTTTCATTGCCGTGCCGGCGTATTAAATAAGGATGTACCATATCCCCCTGAATTGGGCCTGGTCGTACGATAGCTATTTGCACTACCAAGTCGTAATAACGGCGGGGTTTAAGCCGCGGAAGCATAGACATTTGTGCCCGCGATTCTATTTGGAAAACCCCAACGGTATCAGCGCGACATATCATGTCGAATACTTGCTTGTCATCGCCAAGCTTGGTGATAAAAGGAATGCTTGTCTCGACGGGGTATTGCTTATTGATTAAGGAGAATGCGCGGCGAATGGCGCTTAACATGCCAAGGGCCAGAACATCTACTTTTAATAAGCCAAGGGTTTCTATATCGTCTTTATCCCATTGAATAATAGTGCGCGCTTCCATTGCTGCATTCTCTACAGGAACTAGGTCATACAGGGGCCCCGCACTAATTACAAAGCCGCCTACGTGCTGCGATAAATGTCGGGGCGTTCCTAATAGCGCTTCAGTTAAGCTAATTAGCTGCTGTACACGTTTTTCTTCAGGGTTTAACCCAAGGTCTGCCAATTGGGACTTCCAAGGAATAACGCTGTCCCGTCGGTTTATTTGTTTAACCACAAAGTCTAGCTGAGACTCGCTAAATCCAAGGGCCTTCCCTACATCTTTAAACGCTGATTTAAAGCGATAGCAGATAACGGTAGCTGCAATTGCAGTTCTTTCTCTGCCATATTTTTTATAGATGTATTGAATAATTTCTTCTCGGCGTTGATGCTCAAAATCTACATCAATGTCTGGCGGTTCATTACGCTCTTTGGAAATAAACCGCTCAAACAGCACGCTAATTTGCCTTGGGTCGACAGCGGTTATTTCTAAACAATAGCAAACCACCGAATTAGCGGCTGAGCCTCGGCCTTGGTATAAAATGCGCTGCTGTTTGGCAAATTGAACAATGTCGTAAATCGTTAAAAAGAAGTACTCATACTCTTGCTCAGCAATCAGCCTGAGTTCTTTTTCTATTGTTTGCCTTATCTCTGACGTAATGCCTTCAGGGAAGCGAATCTTAATGCCTTCTTCCACGCGCTCTCTTAAATATGAGGTGGGTGTATAGCCTTCAGGCACAAGTTCAGCAGGGTATTGGTAGCGCAACTCTTCTAAAGAGAAGGTAAATTGTTGGGCAAGGCTATGGGTATTAGCCAGCCACTTTTCAGGATAAAGCTTTTTGATTTTATGGGTTGTACGCAAACTACGCTCTGCATTGCTTAGCGCTTCTCTTCCTATCTCGTGTACGCTGGTGTGCACTTTGGTGGCGTGCAAAATATGCTGTAACGGTAGTCTATCTGCATGATGCATTAATGCACCAGTACAGGCGATGACAGGAAAAGCGTAGGTAGACTGTAAGTGATTATAATGCGCAAACCTATGATGGTCACGCCCGTCTAGCAGGCGTTGCGCGCCGATAAAGGCGTCTATATTGGGGTGTTTCTGTAGCCACTGTGCCCAATACTTATCCTCATTCACCTCACCGCTAGGCAGCCAGATGAATTTACAGTGGCGAATGGTGCGTATGTCCCACTCGGCAAGCTGATACTCCCCTTTTTCAGAGCGTCTTCTGGCGTTAGTGATAATACGGCACAGTTCGCTGTAGGCCGCTTTGTTTGGGCACAGCAATACAAAAGATAATGTCTTATCAAATATGAAATAGCTGCCTACGATAAGCTTAATGGGCAACCCTTGGTGTGTAATTTCATCGAAAGCGCGTACCACTCCTGCCACTGAGCATTCATCGGTTATTGCTATAGCCTCATAACCAAGAAAAGAGGCCGTGGTTACTAGTTCTGCTGGGGAAGAGGCGCCGCAGAGAAAGCTATAATGGCTTTGGCAAAAGAGTTCACTGTACTTCATGGTATTGCCTTATCTTAAGCGCTTAGGGCTAACAAAAAATACCTTGTACCCACCAGTGACTTTGCGCATCTTTAAACACTAAAAGCCTTACACTTTGAGGCGTTTGCGCTATAAAGTAGTCACGGTTTGTAGGGGGATCTCGCCACCACTCGCTATGCAGGCGTACCGGTCCGAAGCATATCTGTGATGGTTGAATAAGCGGTTTAGGCGCTTCAAAGGTGAAGGTTGGGGTGATATCACTGCTGTAGGAATAGCCACTGCCGTTTGGTTCTGACACCGTCATATATTCAAACTGGTGGCTATTGGTAGCGCAAGGCTGAAAAGTACTGTGATCGCCTAACTTAGCGTTTAGGCGACCAATTAGTTGCTTTTGTGCCACATCGTTAAATCTATCGCTAAAAAAGTCGCCATTGTTGCTATCTATTTCTTCAAACTGTTGGCACCGAACGCCAATGGCGGTGGCCGGTTCCGGTAACTCAAGGTTCTCTGTTTTAAGTGTGAATAAAGGTAGCCAGCTTTTAACGGATGCCTGAGGAAGCGCAGAGCGGATATTAATATCCAAAACGGGTGCTTCTCTAAAATGAATATGCACACTTATACTGGATGTGTATAAGTTTCTTGCGCGTAAATAGTGCGATAAGTGCTCGAACTGCTGGGTCACAAAAGGGGTTAGGTGTTGTGTATTTTCTATATCAAAAGGTAACAGCGTAAAATTATCGAAGTGCTCTAGCGGCCTAAACAGCGTAACCCGAGGAAAGATCTCCCCCCTAAGTGCGGTAAGGTACACAATCGTATTATTGTCAAAGCGCTTGCCTAGCTCTTGAACTGGCATTGCCAGTAACTCATGTACACGAGTAATACCTACTCTGGTCAGTGATTCTATAACTTTTGACGCAAGCGCCGTGGTAGAAAGAGGGCAAGCACCAAGCGCCTGTTTAATTTCTTGTTGCGCATGTAAGTAGGTATTGTGTTTGTGAAGCACAAGTACTTTGGCGGCTTCTATTGTCCATGCACTAGCGAAATGGTAACGAACATTGGCCTCAAATAACGCCTGAGTTAATGTTTTCCAGAGTGCCTCATGACCGCCATAATAGTGACTGAGATTATCTAACCTTATAGCCAAACCATCAGGAGCGTCTAGCACAATATCAGACGCCAACGGATAAAGCCTATGCGCCAGCTGAGTTAGCATATGTTTTTCATTTTCTTCATTGAAAGGCAAAATGTGTACATAAGGGCACAGCGCAGCCGCTTGAGCTAACCCATGACCTATTTCAATACCTTCTTTTTTCGCAACCTCGTTACATTGAATTATTTTGCTCGCTTTACTGCTATACACAGCTACTGGTGTACTTAAAGGCAGCGATGAGTCTGCGCTGCTATCAAGTTGCCCAGGCACTTTGCTATTCAACGTTTTATTGTTAGTTGCTTGATTGTGGCCATCAAGAGTGAGTTGATAGCAGTGAATATAGGCCCACAGCATGGTTAACTCACAGAGTGGAGCGCCTGATCGGAAAGCGTATTGTGTGCCATCGCCCATTTGATCGCTCGATTGTCAGGTGTCCACTGATGGTATATAACAATGTTATCTTTAGGCCAACCATGGCGCTGCTTGCGTATGCTTATTGATAAGGTGTGCGGCTCCCCTAACAAAGCGAGATCTAAAGCAATCGGTAAAGCACTAGCGTTGGTATTTTGCTGTGATATACGCTGTTGCTGTGGCGTATAAAGTAAGCACAATGCATCGTTATGTGTTGCGGCTACTTGTAAACGTCGCGCTGCTTTTTGACCTACGGCATTGCTCCATAACACTACACAATGACAGGCGGAGCTTTTTAAACATTGCTCTGCCGCCCATAATGACTCTTGCTGTGAGCTTGCCTTTACTACAAGCACTTGCTGCGCGTTTAACCCTAAATTTTCTAACCAAGGTGACTGTAACAGCCCTGGTGGGTTAATAAACACGACAAGTTTATGCGTACGGTGCCTACAGATAACCTCTTTGAATAACGAAAGTTCACCGACCCCCGTTAATGAAGCTATACGTACAAGGCCAGTAGACGCAACGCCTCCGTTAAGCGCTTTATCGAGATGCGGAAAGCCTAGTGAAAACTTTGCTTCACTTTGCTTTTTTTCTCTGGCCCGCCAGATATGCGGGTGGTTGTTAAGCACAGATAGCGGTTTGTTCATGACACTCAAAATAAACTGTATTTTTATACAGTATTATAGTGCAGCAAAAAGCCTTTTCAAGCCAAAAGGCTTTCGCCCCATTGTTTTGAATGCTAACTCACTGATTAGTTTGAAAAGGTAGAAGATTAAACTTTGAAAAATGGGAGGAAGAGTGGCTAAGGGTGCTAACCTTTGCAATGCATGAAAGATCAACACCCTAGCACATAGGTAATGCAGTAATAATGTAAATTAAACCGCGGAGTTTTAGCGCTACCCTTCAGCTGTCGGCGTTTTCGTTGGTTTTGCTGTAGTGCCATTTACCGTTGCTGTAACCATTTGGCAAAAGGCAATAAAACCATCCGCGGTATTCTTTGACCATACCATGCGTACATTTCCTGGCAGCGCCTTTACCACCTCGCGTATGTCTTCAAGGCTAACATCTTCGTTAAGCAACGCCTTATTCAGCGACTCTTCTAGTGACATACCCTTCTCACAGCACGCCATAATAATGGTCGAGAAGTTTTGCATTAGCGGGTGTAGCGCTTGGTACTGAACCTGATCGATAAGACGACTTTTATAGGCACTTTCAATACGTGATGTTAGGTTCTTTTCTAATGCATCTGTAACAAGAACCAAGTTGCGATAAACATAAGTCACCTTACTATTCGTTTGCTTATTCGAGTGGCGCAACAGCGCCAACTCTTTCTGTAAGTTCTGCGCTCGCAGCACAAAGTAAATTAAAAACAGGATGAGTAATCCAATAACACCAAATGCAACGATCATGTTTATTTAGCCTTTTGTTCTTCTATAAACGCATCGATATGTTGTTCTAAAATGAATAGTGGAACCGAGCCATTTTCTAAAACAGCGCGGTGGAATTTGCGAACGTCGAAACGTTCTCCTAATTCACTTTCTGCTTTTTCTCGTAGCGCTTTAATTTTGATTTCGCCAATTTTGTAAGACAGCGCTTGCGCGGGCCATGAAATATAGCGGTCAATTTCCGTATTCACGTTATGCTCAGAAAGGGCAGTATTTTCCATCATATAATTTACGGCTTGCTGGCGGCTCCAGCCCATAGTGTGCATGCCAGTATCAACAACTAAGCGGCATGCGCGCCACATTTCATAGCTTAAGCGGCCAAAGTTGTCGTAAGGCGTTTCATAAATACCGGCCTCAATACCCAAAAACTCAGAGTACAGGCCCCAGCCTTCACCAAACGCTGAAATATAAGTATTACGACGTACCATTGGTAAGTCTTCAAGTTCTGCTGCCAGTGATATCTGAAGGTGATGACCCGGCACGGCCTCATGTAATGTTAGCGCAGGTAGTGCATATAAAGGGCGCTTATCAAGGGCATAGGTATTTACCCAGTAATAGCCTGGTTGATCATCGCGGCTAGGGTGGATGTAACGGCCCGTGGTGTACTTAGGCGCAATGGCGTCAGGCACAGGAGCAACGCCGTAGGGCGTTCGCGGTAGATATTCAAATAATGAAGGCAGCTTAGCGTCCATTTTCTTGGCAATAAACGACGCTTCTTTTAATAAGTCTTCTGCGCTGGTGGCGTAAAACTGAGGGTCTTTGCGCAAAAAAGTGATGAAGTCGTTAATCGTACCATCAAAGTCAAGTTCATCTACAATTTGTTGCATTTGCGCGCGGATGCGTTTGACTTCTGACAGCCCCAGGTCGTGGATTTCTTGGGGCGTCATATCAGTAGTCGTATAATGCTTTGCGCGATTGGCGTAATACGCTACGCCATCAGGCCAGTTATTGGCAGCAATATCTTCACGAGCATTAGGAATATATTCATTCACCATAAAGTCGTAAAACGCCTGATATGCGGGAAGGACACTCGTGTTTATCGCTGCTTTGCCTTGTTCAATTAATGCTGACTTTTGTTCGGCAGTAAAGTACTCAGGAAAGCGGGTAAACGGAGAATAAAAACCACTGTCTTCGGCATTTTCTACAATGTATGACGCCACCGAATTTTCAAACCCTTCAAGCACCACTTTAGGCTGCGTATAGCCCTCTTTTAATGCCTGCTTCATATATGTTATCTGCTGATCAAAGTAGTCATGTAAAGCATTTAAGCGGCTAATGTAAGCTTGATAATCTTCCACGCGCTTAAATGTGGACACGTTCGGTAAAGATGCCATGGCACCGTGAAAACCGTATTCAGAGTTAATGGGCACTAAATGAGAGCGATAGGTGTATTCATCTACATAGTTAGCCAACCGGTATTGTTGCATCAGTAGTGCAATATACCCGTCGGTAGAAATGTCTTCTTTTTTGTACTGACTTAGTGCTTTTTGAAATGCACGCCATTGTTCGTTTTTGGCTTTTAATGCTTCAGGTGAAATATCAGGTAAAGCATGTGCTAGTGTGTTATCGCCTTGACGGGAAGCCAATAGGGGAGAAACGGAAAGCTCGTATTGCCAAATGTCATCAAGCAGTTGATACAAGCTTTCATCATTAAGGACTTTTGCCGGTGAACTAGCACTGCAAATTAGTAGTAATGCTGCTAATAGATAGCGATACATAAGGGTCTCCGGTAACCTTTACCGGATAGACTCCAGCGGCTACTCTTTCGTTGGTGTATATATTGGGCTAGGGAAAGCCGTTACTTTATCAGATTTATTCTCCAATTTAGTAATTTTGGCCGTTCCTTTTTTATTTACGGCGTCAATGCGTAAAACGTTGTGCATAGGAACGTAAGTTTTTGTTACTTCTGAAAATTCATTTTTTAGTCTTTCATGACTGGGATCGACAACAACACTCGTGTGGGTATCCCACACAAAGTCGCCTATCTCGATAAAGCCAAATAAAGCACCTTGTATAAGGGTTTTTACATATAACTCGTAATGCTCTCCATTGCTGATGAACTTTACGCGATAAAGAATATCGTCTTTCGACATGGATGCTGCTCTTCACTAAAAAATAAAAATACTCCCGGAATCTGATCCGGCGTTTGGCTAACAATTTTACCTTGCTCCTAAAATGCGAGCAACGGTAGGAAACGCATGGTAAACGTAAGGAGTTTAATGGTATTACGCCCAGTATCTGCGTTACCATTGTACCCACTTAGTTATACGGTGAAATTAAAATGATAAAAAAACTCCTTATAGGTAGTGCAATGACGGCAATGACATTTGCTGCAACCGCACATAACCACGCATCGACAGATAATGCTTTCAACCCTGATACACAGCGAATTAAGTCTCACCTGTTTTTTCTAGCAGATGACTTGCTTGAAGGTCGTGACACTGGCTCTCGAGGCCATGAAATTGCGGCCCTTTACATCGCTACTGAGTTTGCAAAGTACGGTTTAACCCCAGCGGGCACCGACGGCTATATGCAGAACGTAACGTTTCGCAAAGCCAACCTGGTACAAGAATCGCCAAGCTTTTCCTTCACACAAAACGGTGAAACGGTAAACTTTGATTACCCGAAAGAATACTTAGCTGGCCCGAGCTTGCTTAACACTGATGCCAGTGTAAAAGGCGAAATGGTATTTGTAGGTTACGGTATTGTGGCAGATGAATTATCGCACAACGATTACAAAGACCTTGATGTAGAAGGCAAAATTGTCGTTGCGCTTGCGGGTAAGCCAAGTGACTTCCCCTCAGAGGAAGGGGCACATTTTGCGTCGGGTTATCAAAAGCAGAAATACGCTGTAGATAATGGCGCTATTGGCATGATTACCATTACTACGCCTAAAAACGAGAAAGTACGCCCTTATCAAAGCCGTTTGAACTACATTCATACGCCGCGCATGGCGTGGTTAGATGACAGCGGTCAACCTGCGAACAGCTTTTCTCAGCTTAAAGGCGGCGCTTATATGAGCGAAGGGGCTGCACGTAAGCTGTTCAAAGGTGCAGAGAAAAGCCTTGATGACGTATACGCACAGCTTGAAGCTGACAAAGTACCACAAGGTTTTGCGCTAAATGGCGTGGTAGATATCAGCAAGAAGAGCGTTCACGACACCATCACAAGCCCGAACGTTGTGGGTGTACTAGAAGGTTCAGACCCAGAGCTTAAAGATGAGTACGTGGTTTTCTCTGCGCACTCTGATCACATTGGTTTTGCCAAAACCGTGAAAAAGGACAACATCAACAATGGCGCAATGGACAACGCGTCTGGCACGTCGGTAATGTTGGAAACCGCACGCTTGTTTAGCGAAATGAAAGAAAAGCCAAAGCGCTCAATTCTTTTCGTGTCGGTAACCGGTGAAGAGAAAGGCCTGTTAGGTGCAGACTATTTCGCCCGTAACCCAACCGTACCTGTTACTTCAATGGTGGCAAACGTAAACTTAGATATGCCAATTCTGACCTACGAGTTTGCTGACGTTATTGCCTTTGGCGCGAACCACAGTGATTTGCAAGACTCTGTGGAAAAAGCGGCGGCGAATGCAGATATCGAGCTAAGCCCAGATCCGTGGCCAGAGCAGGCACTTTTCACACGCTCAGATCACTACGCGTTTGTGAAACAGGGTGTACCTTCAGTATTTATGGTGCCAGGTCTTAAATCAAAAGATCCTAACGTAGATGGCAGCAAGGTGTTCGGCCAGTTCTTATCTACGCACTACCACAAGCCTAGCGATGATATTAATCAGCCATTTAACTGGAATGCGGCAGAAACCTTCACAAAGGTTAATGCACAAATTGGTTGGACATTAGCAAACCAGAAGAACAAGCCTCAATGGAACAGCGGCGACTTCTTTGGGAATACGTTTAGTAAGTAGTGATTACTTAGGTTAAATTAGGAAAGCAGCATTTTTGTGCTGCTTTTTTCCTCTCAAGCAGATATTACAGTCGTAGCGAGCTCGTTTATGCGTTGGCGATGACTGATCTATCGCTGGCATTAACCTTTCAAAGCCCAACAGAAAGTGCTACTTTTTCGCGCTGAAACTGACTTCAGTAAAAATAGTCAAAATATAAACTGACGGAACTTTCCATATCGGCTTGGCGCTTTTCTAAAGATCACTTATGAACACAAAGAAATAACGCATAGCAATACTTAAGGGTTAAATCATGAAGAATACGCTTTCTGTCATTGTGATCACAAAGAATGAAGAAGATCGAATATCACGTTGTTTAAGCTCAGTAACACACATTGCTGATGAAATAATTGTCTTTGATAGCGGTAGCACCGACAAGACCGTTGAAATAGCTAAACAATTCACTGATAAGTTGTTTGTTACCGATTGGCAAGGCTATGGAATCCAAAAGCAAAGAGCGTTGGATAAGGCAGCGTGCGATTGGGTTTTATCAATCGATGCAGATGAGGAAGTAGATTCAAAACTTGCTCAAGAAATAACAAGCCTTTTAAATCAAGACGTTATTGAACACAATGCCTATAAGGTGAGGTGGAAAAACATCATCTTCGGTAAACCCACCCGATTTGGTAGAACTGCGAGAGCGTGTACTCGGTTGTTCAGAAGGCATGGCTCTAGATTTGATGGGGCTATTGTTCATGAAAAGGTACTTTTCGAAGGTGAGACTGGCGTAATTAAAAAGGGCTTCTTAAATCATTACTCTATCCGAGATTTTGAGCACCTGCTGTATAAAAATAGACTCTACGCAGTATTGATGGCTGAAAAGAAATTCGCCAAAGGCAAAAAGAGTTATGGAATACCGCTTGCGGTTCTTAGAGGGCTAATCACTTTCATACAAATATATGTATTCAGGCTTGGCTTTTTAGATGGTGGCAGAGGGCTTTTGTACGCCGTTATTTATGCACAGTATACTTTTAATAAGTATGCAGGCTTGTGGTCTCTCGAGCAACAGAGTAAACAATAACTACTAGAAGTAACCACGCTAGATGCTAAAGCAGTTACCAAAAGTTGACTGCAACAAGAAAAAGGCACTTACATGCGCCTTTCATTTTAGTAGCTCTTGTGTTTGTTTTACTTAAACAAACATCTGCTTAAACGCAGCCCATTGTTCATTGAATTGCTCAGTGGGTTTGCGGGTAAAGCCACTGCGAATAAAGCCATTAATGCGACCGTCAGTGTAGCAAATCATCATATTAGCAATAATTGCTTCATCTGCTGAAAGGGTTTTCCCTTCGCGCAGTTTGCGCTCTCTTAACACCTGTTTAAGCTGGGTTTCTAAACGCTCAAACAGTTTTGCAATGCGTGCACGTAATCGGTCTTGCTCACCCATTAGCGCATCACCATTTAATATGCGGGTTATGCCTGGGTTCTTTTCCGCAAAGCCTAAAATTAGGTGCAGTATAAGCTGGCAGCGTGTTAGTGAATCTTTTTCTTCATTCACTATTTTATTAATACGCGTGAAAAGCGTTTCTTCGATGAACTCGATAAGCCCTTCAAACATTCGCGCCTTACTGGGAAAATGGCGATAAAGCGCAGCTTCAGACACGCCAACTTTTTCCGCTAATTTAGCCGTAGTGATACGTTGACCTGGGCTGGTTTCTAACATTCCAGCAAGTGCTTGCAGAATTTGCGCTCTGCGATTGGTTTTTTTGACAGCAGGCATGACGAAAGTATTTCCTCCGCTACCGAGTTAACGCAACTCGGGCTCCATGTTAAGTTGGCTTACGCCAAAGCGTTTATATTTATCGTTGTTATTATCGACACTTAATAAGCATCTGTTAGTTTTAATTGTTTAAAGCGAAACGTTCTGCAATAAGAGCGAGCAGTTGACCCGCTAGCTCATCTTTACTGGTAGCTGGCAAGCGTTTGTCACCATCTTGCCAAATAACATGTAAGGCGTTTTTATCGCTGTTAAACCCAAGACCTTCTGTGGTGATGTCGTTAGCGGCAATCATATCTAATTTCTTTTTAGCGAGTTTTGAGCGCGCGTAATTTTCCACATTTTGGCTTTCCGCTGCAAAGCCAACGCAAAATGGTCTGTCTTGTCTGTTGGATATCGTTGCTAGAATATCAGGGTTTTTAACAAAAGTAAGTGTTAACTCATCACCTGTTTTCTTAATTTTGTTGTCAGCAATGCTCACAGCTTTGTAATCGGCAACCGCTGCAGTGCTGATAAAAATATCTGTAGCAGGTGCTAGCTTTTCACAGGCATTGAGCATCTCGTCGGCTGTGGTTACATTAACACGAGCGCAGCTGTAAGGTGTATCAAGTGTCACTGGCCCTGCCACTAAAGTCACCTTCGCCCCCGCCAACGCGGCCGCTTGCGCAATCGCAAACCCCATTTTGCCCGAACTGTGGTTTGAAATATAACGTACAGGGTCTAAGGGTTCTCTTGTTGGCCCTGCGGTAATAGTAAGGTTTTTGCCAACAAGAGAGTTTAGCGTGTGAGAGGTTGACGGTGAGCTTTTGCTATCACTGTTCAATATTTCTGCAATATCGACGGGTTCTACCATTCGCCCAGAACCCACATCTCCGCATGCCTGCTCACCACTCGCTGGGCCTATAAATGTAACGCCGTCGGTTTTCAGCGTATCAATATTGCGCTGCGTAGCCACAGCTTTCCACATTTGCTGGTTCATAGCCGGCGCAATATACAGCTTGGCTGTTGTTGCTAGATACAAAGTAGTAAGCAAATCATCTGCCATGCCGTGGGCTAGCTTAGCCAGTGTATTGGCGGTAGCTGGCGCGATAAGCAGTATGTCGGCCCACTTGGCTAATTCGATATGCCCCATGGCCGCCTCTGCAGCCGGGTCTAAAAGGTGCTGGTGAACAGGGTTGCCCGACACGGCCTGTAGTGAAAGGGGGCTGACAAACTCTGCCGCAGAATTGGTAATCACTACGCGTACATTTGCACCAAGTGCAGTAAGCTTTCGCACCAAGTCGGGGGCTTTGTAAGCAGCAATGCCGCCTGTAACGCCTAGCAAAATGTTTTTATTAGCAATAGACATAAAAGAATACTAAATCTAGAAATTACCCATAGCCTACCATGGGGATAAAAAATCGGATAGCTGAACAAAAGTAGATCCTTCTTTCATGCACGGTATTTATACATCGCTTATTTACCGCAAAGAACAAACTGGCCTTTTATTCAGTCGTCAGCGTGGCGAGATTCAATTATAACCACAGTTTTACTGAGCTGGTGGACCGTCAAATATGTCGATAAAAGTATGGCCAAAAAGTGAAAGGCCAAGAGAAAAGCTATTGCAGTATGGTGCAGAGAACTTAAGTGATGCTGAGCTTATTGCCGTGTTATTGGGTAAAGGAGTTAAAGGAAAAAACGCAGTATCTGTAGCACATGAATTACTCAATGAATTAGGGTGCTTGCGCGGTGTGGTAACGGCAACGAAAGACGAGTTTGCTAAAGTAACAGGCATTGGCCCGTGTAAATATGCCCAGTTTCAAGCTGGCTTTGAAATATTTAAGCGCAATTTAGAAATTAAGCTTCAGCGGGAAGACGTGTTTAATAATGTGGATGATACTAAGCGCTACTTACAAGCCAAATTAAGAGACTGCCAGCGGGAAAAATTCGCACTTTTAATGCTAGATAGTCAGCATCAACTCATCGCATTTCGCACTATGTTCAACGGAACGATCAACAGCGCGGCGGTATATCCCAGAGAATTGATCAAACAAGTAATGATCGACAATGCAGCCGCGATCATTTTAGTCCATAATCACCCCTCAGGCGTAGCAGAACCAAGCCATGCGGATATTCGTCTAACAACAGAGATCAAAAGTGCAATGGCATCGATCGATGTACCTGTTCTCGATCATTTTGTGGTTGGAGACAAAGAAACTATTTCATTCGCACAGCGAGGCTTGCTAACATAAGAAATCTAAGTCATTTATCGATTACAATCTAGTCAAATGGTTGAAAATGATTTAGTATAGGATTTAGTGGGTAATTTTATTAAAGGACTGTTATGAAGAAGTCAATTATTGCATTGTTTGCAGCTGCCACTATGGCAGCAGGTGTTAACGCACAAGATGGCGAAGGTGGTGCTGGTGCAGGTGGTGCGGGCGCAGTAAGCGGTGGACTAATCGCTACTGGTGTTGTTGCTGCTGGTATTATCGCTGGTGTTGCTAACAATAACTCGGCAGACGCGCCAGGAAATGGTGGTACTACTCCAGGTCAACCTACTTGTGAAGGCGACGATCCACTAGTAGACGGCGTATGTGTTGGTACAACTAATACTGTTACCGTAACTACTTCTGGTACAAGCACTGTAACTAAAACAATTACTGTGCCTGTTACATTTACTTACGCGCCGACCGTACAGTAAATTTAAGAGTATTCGAAAAAGCCGCTTTTGTTAGCGGCTTTTTTTATTTGTATCGCAAAATAATTTGTTTTTAGTTTTAGTCGGCGTACCTTAATGAAACTACACATTCTATCGGCCATTCTAGGCTTTATTTGCCTTTCTCTTTCTGGGTGTTCCACTACAACACTCGCCTATTACAATACGCTCAAACTCGCTTTAAAAGACAGAACCGTTACTTATACTGTTGAAGAAATTGCTGCCAGTAAAGCCGATCTTATGCAGATAAAAGCCGGTGAGCGCGACGGAGCCTCTTTAGCTTTGGCGTACATCGACGGCGACAAATACAAATGGGTATCAGGTGATAAAGTTATCTTCACAATGCACCACGGTATCATCGTTAAAACAGAAGGCTTAGACAGCGACATCTACTACACCGGCAACTTACAGCACAATCCACTGGCAACGAATAATGTTTTGCCATTTAACTGGAAGCGCAAGGTCGATATCGCAACTATCGGTTATGGCATACCTGTAGACTCGTCATGGCGAATTGAGGGTGAGGAAACTCGCGAATACCTTGGGTACTCTGTGCCTGTAATTAAGGTTGTTGAGCGCGTATCATTTTCAGAATACACCCCTTTTATCGACGTGGGGCTATCGTGGGAAAATACCTACTTTTTGCATAAGTACTCCAAAGAGTTGTTGGCCTCTAAGCAGCAATTTAGTCCAGAGGGAGACGTATACGATATGGTCTACCTAAGTCGAATTGTGCGTGAAATGAACAAGCAAGGAGCGACGCAATAATGAAGTTTATCTCTACGCTTATTGCGGTATTGAGTATCACTATATCGGGGTCGCTATTGGCTGACGAAGATACCGTTAGCATTATGATTAACAAGCAAACGTATCAGTTTGATAGACCAATAAGACTGTCGAGTGCGCTGTCTATCGTTGCTGATAACGGCGACTGGTACTGGCCTAGTGCATCTGCGTTTGACTTAACTAACCCTAAAGCCGAGCGCGAAAAAGAAATCGCGTTGTCCCAAATTAGAACGCTTCTCACACAGTTTGATAAAGACTCTGAAACTCACGTTGCGTTACAGAATTTATACGAGCAAGTGGCGTCATGGACAGTGTCAACCCGTATCGACATGCCCATTTCCTACAACCGGGCCAGACTGTTCTTTGAAGACAACCCTATGTTTCAACCGGGTAAGTATTGGATTCGCTTAAACGGCAGACCGAATGTGGTGCATTTCTCTGGCGCTGTAGTAAAACCAGGCGCCTATAAGCATCAAAGCGATACCTCGGTCTATACCGCAGTACACACTGTTAAAAAGGCAGTAGATGCAGACAGAAGCCATGTCTATGTGATTGATCCAAGAGGCAACATTGAAGAGAAAGGTATTGCTTACTGGAATTTAGACTTTGCTCAGCTTATGCCAGGCAGTCAGGTTTACGTACCTATTTCTTCAGAGCTTTTCAGCGACAAACTAAAGCAACTTAATGAGCGCGTTGCCGCGTTAGCAGTACATAGGGTTTTACCTCAATGAGTGCGCCACTACTTTCTAAGAAAACAACACTTGCGCTTGTAATTGGAAGCGCACTTTCTTCTACCACGCTCGCCGATACGCAACTTCGCGTTACGCCATCTCAAATGGTGCAGGGGGGGAACGGTCTTATTCAAACGCCTACCGCACGTATGCGTGAAGAAGGCGGCATGGCCATTAACTATACCGACAATGGCGAATACCGTTTTTGGTCGGTCAATATTCAGCTGTACGACTGGATGGAAGCAACAGCGCGCTATACCGACGTGCGTACGCGATTATATAGCCAAGTTGATTCGTTCAGTGGCGATCAAACCCTTAAAGATAAAGGTTTAGATGTCAAATTTAGGCTGTGGGAAGAAAGCTACTATTTACCCGACATTAGCGTGGGCTTTAGAGATTTCGGCGGTACTGGCTTTTTTGAAAGTGAATACGTAAATGCCAGTAAATCGGTAGGCCCGTTTGACTTTCACTTAGGTGTTGGCTGGGGTTATTTAGGAACCGCCGACGATATCACTAACCCATTTTGTGAGGTTAAAGATAGCTTCTGTGAACGCCCTGGCGGATTCTCAGGCCGTGGTGGTAAAGTCGATTACGACCAGTTTTTTAAAGGTACTACAGCGTTCTTTGGTGGCGTAGAGTACCAAACGCCTTGGGAGCCACTAACTTTAAAGCTGGAGTTCGAAGGTAATGATTACTCTCGTGACAGAGCTGGGCGACTAGAGCAAGACTCACGCTGGAATGTGGGCGCGGTTTACCGCTACAAAGATTTTGACTTCTCGCTAAACTATCAGCGAGGCAATACCATCGGCTTTGGTGTTACCTATCGATTCAACATGAATACGGCATCGCAAATCAAGTTTGACGACGACCCGCGAAACCTGATGGGTAGAAACGCCCCTTCTGATGTTAAAGACGTGAATAAGTCTCGACTCTATAACGATTTGTACAACTCGGGCGGTTTTATCTTGTCCGATGCCGAAATTAAAGAAGACAGTGCGACTTTCTACGGAACGCAGGTTAAATATCGCGATCAAGATGAAGCAATTGAGCGAGTAGGTCGCGTCGCTGCATCAGAACTGCCTGATAGCGTAAAAACTTATCACATGGTAGATAACCGCGGCGGCCTGCCAATGGTCGACACGCAAATAGATGCCGAAGCATTTATCTCTGCCGCGCGCTATGAGTCAGTAGATGCCGACATAACCGAAACCTACGTAAGAACGTCGCCTTCTAAAGAGGTATTGGAAGCGTATGACCCTGAAAATACGTCAGGGCTTTTTTACAGCGCCGATTTCTTCTTCACCCAGTCGTTCGGTAACCCCGAAGATTTCTATTTGTATCAAACCGGGTTGTTGCTAAACGGCGGCTATGCGTTTAATGAAAACTTCTCGGTTATGAGTAGCGCGCGAGTAACGCTACTTGATAACTTCGATAAGTTTAATTACTTGGTAGACGGTGAAGACGTATCCTTACCGCGTGTACGTACCCGAGTACGTGAGTATGTATCTGAAAACGATGTGTGGTTAGACACGGCATTTTTACATTACAAAGACAATGTTGCTGAAGATACGTATTTCCAGGCGTATGCAGGTTACCTAGAAACGATGTTCGCAGGTGTGGGGGGCGAAGTGCTCTATCGCCCTGTAGATAGCAATGTCGCCTATGGTATAGATATCAATTACGTGAAACAGCGTGACCCTTATAGCCAAACAGGGTTAGAAGATTACGACGCCATAACCGGTCACGCCAGTGTGTATTGGCAGCCGGAATTTCTTGATGATACGCAAATTACGGTAAGCGCAGGTCAATTTTTGGCGAAAGACAAAGGCGTTAATATCGACTATGCCAAGCGCTTTGACAGCGGCATTATCGTGGGTGCGTATGCGGCATTTACCGATGTATCTTCAGAAGAGTATGGCGAAGGCAGTTTCACCAAAGGTTTCTATATTTCCATTCCTACCGACTTGTTCCTATTGGAGCCGTCGAAAGGCCGTGGTCTATTCCCTTGGGTACCTATTTCACGTGATGGTGGGCAAATGCTTCGCAGGCCATCTCGTTTAATTGATTTAACAGAAACAAGGTCGCCTTTTTACGACTAACGAAATAAACGCCACTTCATGTGGCGTTTTTTTAGTTTTTTCTGGGCACCGCCACGCTAAAATATAAATTCAAATAGCGTATTTATTCATAGCCTAAATGCGAAAGGAAAAGTACAATACAGCACGCAAAAAAAGAGGGGTGGTGGTATTTTGCGCAAAAATAGTACGTAAAAGTAACCTTTTTGTACTTTCTTATTGAAATGATCCTGCCTTTGCTGTATAAAATGCGCCCTCTAATTTATAGTAATACGTCATTTGACCCAACCACTGTTTGAGCGCTTGGGATTAACTGACGCGACAGTTATCGTTGTTCTGGAGACAAATACAATGTCAAGAGTATGCCAAGTAACAGGTAAGCGTCCAACGGTTGGTAATAACCGTTCACACGCACGAAATGCGACTCGTCGTCGCTTTTTACCAAACCTTCAAACACACCGTTTTTGGGTTGAGAGCGAAAGCCGTTTTGTTAAACTACGTTTGTCTGCTAAAGGCATGCGTATCATCGATAAAAAAGGTATCGATTCAGTACTAACTGATATCCGTGCCCGTGGTGAGAAAATCTAAGGAAGCCGACAATGCGTGATAAAATTAAACTAGTTTCTTCAGCAGGTACAGGTTTCTTCTACACCACTGATAAAAACAAGCGTAACATGCCTGGCAAGATGGAGATCAAAAAGTATGATCCCGTTGTGCGTAAGCACGTTATGTTCAAAGAGGCCAAAATCAAGTAATTAGCTTGCTTTTGTCTCCACGAAAACCCAGCCTTTGCTGGGTTTTTTGCTTTTTGATACTTTTACCTTCCCAAGCGTAGACTTTGATCTAGCGCGATCCACCTAGCCATACATGAATGATCCCACGTTTTTCAACGATCGCAGTACGGTAAGTCAGTGTATTACTTAACGCCTATAGCCTTTTATTGAATTGAATTAGCTAATGCACGAATGAGGTATTACTATATTGCATTATCTTTGGGTTCATATTTCGCGGGTATAATACGTGGCTAGAATTTCACAGCGAGCAATGAATAACGTGGTCATCATAGCTATGCTTGTCATGATTGCATTGTTTAATTTAGATAGCTTACGTCCACAAAAAAACGTTGTGGAAACCCGCAGTTTGCTACCCGAAAATGCTTATGTGTTAAAAATTGAGCACGATGGACATAGCTTAGAGCGCATAGGGCAACAGTGGCGTCAGAAAGGGCATACCGAAAGCCTTGCCATTACACCTGACGTGCAGTTTTCTCATTGGCAGCGTGGTGTACTTAACCCGGTCACAAAGGTGCCGGCCGATCTTAGCCAGACACAGCCCTACATTGTGGTTGCTTGGCTGGCGGGTAACAGCAACGGGCTGGTTTACGCTATCTACCCAAATACCAGACCTACCGTGATCAAATTCGAAAATAACTGGTACACATTAACTAATACAGATATCGATAATTTATTACCTTGGACATTGTAAATGCCTGAATTACCCGAAGTTGAAGTAAGCCGTTTGGGCGTCTCACCACATCTTATTGGCAACACGATTACCCGTGTTGTGGTTCGCGAGCGAAGAATGCGTTGGCCTATTCCACAAGAGGTGGCCAAGGTTGAGGGGCAAAAGGTCACGGCCGTAAAGCGCCGCGCTAAATATCTATTGATTGAGACAGCGCAGGGTACGCTAATTTTACACTTGGGCATGTCGGGTAAACTACGGGTTATCGACGCTTCTACCCCAGTGATTAAGCACGACCATGTGGACATTGTGCTTAGCACGGGTAAATGTCTGCGCTTTAACGACCCTAGACGCTTCGGTGCCGTGCTGTATCAAGCGCCAGATACACACATTCCCATGCTTGATAATCTTGGGCCTGAGCCCCTTACAGACGATTTTGACGATACGCGCTTATTTACCCTGTCACGCAACCGCAAAGGCCCAGTGAAAAACTTCATTATGGATAATGCTATTGTGGTGGGGGTTGGAAATATCTATGCAAACGAAGCGCTATTTTTAGCGGGTATCGATCCAAGGCGTGCCGCCGGTAATATCAGTGCAGCCCGCTACAAGTCGTTAACCGCTACAATAAAGCAAGTGTTGGCAAAAGCCATTGAACAGGGCGGCACTACGTTAAAAGATTTTGCGCAAACAGATGGCAAGCCTGGCTATTTCGCCCAACACCTTAATGTCTATGGCCGAAAAGGAGAGCCATGCGAGGCGTGTGGTAAGGCGATAGAAAGCAAAGTAATCGGGCAGCGCAATACCTTCTTTTGTACTCGCTGCCAACGTTAATACCGATAAATGCCTGTTACAGGCATTTAGTTTTTCTTACCTAACCTGTCTCTTAACGCTTGCTCTACTACAGGGTGGCAGAAACCGCTTACCGCGCCGCGATGAAGGGCCACTTCTTTTACTAGCGTTGAAGAAATAAACGAGTTTTCTTCAGCAGGGGTGAGGAACACGCTTTCTAATTTTGGGTTCAAGCGACGGTTCATGTTGGCCAATTGAAATTCATATTCAAAGTCCGATACTGCACGCAGGCCTCGAATCAAAATAGTCGCATTTTGTTCATCGGCGAAATCAGCCAACAGGCCTGTAAAACCCACAACTTCGACATTAGGTAAATCTGCCGTTACCTTCTTAATCATTTCTACCCGTTCTTCCAACGTAAATAGTGGCTTCTTACTCGGGTTTGAAGCAATAGCAACAATCACATGAGAAAATAACTGAGATGCGCGTTCAATAAGGTCTGCATGACCATTTGTTATAGGGTCGAAAGTACCAGGGTAAAGTGCTCGTGTGTGCATAAAGTCGAATCTTATCGTTGTAGAGGGTTTATGTGTTCAACAAAGGTTAATGTACCACAATAATGACGAAAGTAGAGCGGGCTGCCAAAGGCTTCCCGTGTGCCACTATCGAGAAACTGCATTTCGATAGCCGTCCATGCACCAAGCCCAATGCTTTTCTTCCCAATGAAACACGGGGTTTTTCGCTTTCTCTTTGTGTAGCGAGCGCAATAAGCGGTCAAGGTTACTTTGCTTCCAGCTATCCCCTTGGCGCTTTGAACAACGGTCAAAATCGATAAGCCAAATCTCTTTATCACTATCAATCATGATATTTCGTACGTTTGCATCGTGGTGATAAACTTGGCAATTATGCATAGCAGCAAGTGCATGGCCTACTTTGTGCCACGCTTCTTCAGACAAAGGCTGGTTACACAGTACATGGTGTAGGTCTTGGCTGTCAGGAATGTTTAGGGTAATAAGGTCGCCCCGATAAATGAGGCCTCTGCGATGAATACGTGCAGCAACCGGCACAGGCACGCGCAAACCTTGCGATTGCATGTGTTCAAGTAGCCTAAACTCTTCGAATGGGCGTGAACGTTCAACACCTAAAAACAAATATTGGTCGCTAAGTATCTTTCCAACTAGGCCGCCACGCATGAAATGGCGCAAAACCCAGCGCTGGTTTTCATGCTCAATGAAAATGGTTGTACCACGTCCTTTCGCTTGACCTGTTATTTTGTTTTGCTGTTGCCAAAACTCGGGGTTAAACATTTCCGCGTGGGGCTGTTTGACCAAGGTGTCGTCGAAAATAAAATGGTGCCCAGCACCTATGTCTCGTCGTATTGTCGCCATGTTGCCCACAACTTATGGTAAATTTCACATTCTAATGATTTATTTTGGTTTTTCAGCAACGATAGAGCTTCTGTGGGAAAAAAGATTTGTTTAATGCGCTTATCAGCCATAGGTGATGTGTGTCACGCCGTTGCCATGGTAACTCGAATTCAATCACAGTGGCGCGATGCTGAAATTACATGGGTAATCGGAAAAGTGGAGTATCAGCTCGTTAAGCTGATGCCAAACGTGCGGTTTATTATTTTCGATAAATCACAGGGCAAAGCTGCTGTTGAATCGCTAAAAGCGGCTGTGGCAGGTGAAACCTTCGACGCGTTACTTATGATGCAGGTGGCGCTTCGGGCTAATATGGCCTCGCGCGTTATTAAAGCAAAGCAGCGCATTGGGTTTGACTGGTCGCGCAGTAAAGAGCTGCATTGGCTATTTGCCAACAAACGGGTTGCTGCGACAAAGCACGCACATGTGCTTGAAGGTTTCATGGATTTTGCCGATGCACTGGGTGTACCCAAATCTGACACGTTAACGTGGAATATTCCTGTCACCCCTGAAGATGCGCGGTGGGCAGAGGAACAAGCAAAGGCGCTTGGAAAATATGTGGTTATTTCACCAGCGGCCAGTAAGGCGGAAAGAAATTGGTTACCGCAGCGATACGCCAGTATTGCTGACTATATCCAAGAGTCTGGCGTCAACGTGATACTATGCGGCGGCCCGGGTGAATTAGATCGCAAAACCGCCGATGCGATTAAAGCAGAGGTCAAACATCCGGTGAAAGACTTCACTGGGAAAACGTCACTTCATCAGCTACTCATGTTGTTAAAGCATGCTCACTTGGTGATTGCGCCAGATACAGGGCCGGCCCACATGGCAACCACGGTAGGAACACCGGTTATTGGGCTTTATGCACACTCTAACCCACGGCGAACAGGGCCTTATCACAACCTTGAAAGGGTGGTGTCAGTCTACGATGAGTGTATCGAAGTGCAAAAAGGAAAGCCTTGGAAAGCCCTGCCATGGGGAACACGGGCCAAAGGTAGCGAGTTAATGGAAAAAATATCTGTGGAGATGGTAAAGCAAAAAGTTGAACCATTTATCGCTTAATTTATTTTACTGTAAGGTAAAACAACCAATTATTATCTACACTTAGCGTTGCTAAGTGAACCTCCGAAACAACAGGGAGTCGTTACTGAATGAAAAAGCCCGCTTTGCGATGGCTATCCAAAGTTCTTGCTTATAACCGCCTTACACTTGTACTGCTAGTATTGGCAGGGCCTATTATGGCAGGGCATAAAGTAAAGGCTTCAGAACTTAATGTCATGGTGAACGAAAGTGTGATGGTAGCAGAGCTTAGCCGCTCTGAGCTTCGTCAGATTTTTACTGGGCAAAGACAGTATTGGAGCGACGGCACAAAAATTACCGTATTTGTTCTGCAAGACAGAGACGAACTGCATAAACAGTTTTGTCGCGATATACTCCAAATGTTTCCCTATCAATTGTCTCGTCTGTGGGATCAAATAACCTACTCTGGACAGGGCCTCACGCCTGTTAGGGTAACCTCGTATCAAGCGTTGATTGACGCATTGGAAAATACCACCGGTGCAATTGGTTATGTAGAGCGTACTGATATTGTGAAGCTACGACGCGTAGAGGTAGATTTAAAATGAAAAAGACCATTACTTTTGCGCTTTGGTTAATGAGTTCATGCGCCGCAGCCTCCCACTCTGACTTCTCATGGCACGGCTATGTTGCGCAAGGCGTGACGCAGTCGAAAGGCAGTAGCTTTATGACTGACGATGATAAAATAACGGGTGAGCTTACCGAAATCGGCCTAAATGGCTATTATCAACTAGCTAAAAATGTATCTATTGCCGGGCAAATCAATTATCTCGACGGTGGCAATCGCTTTGAACAAGGTGCGCGCCTAGATTATCTATTTGTCGACTGGAAGTTACCGGATTTATCGGAAAATTGGCGTGGGCAAATTCATATAGGTCGCTATAAAAACAAGCATTGGTTGTACTCAGTAACCCGTGATGTGCCTCAAACGCGCTATACGTCGGTGCTTCCTCAATCGGTTTATTTCGATGGTTTTCGCGACGTGGCCTTGGGCAGTAACGGCATCCAAGCAAACTTTTCTCACCTAGGTTCTCACTACAATTGGGATCTAAACTGGAGCTATGGCCGCTCTCATATCAACGACACCCAGCGAGACTTTCTTTTAGGGAGCGATGCAAACGGCAAAATAAAACAAGACTTTGTGCACCAAGCGAGCGTGTTTTTACAGCCCTCATCACTCACCTGGAAAGTAGGGGCTAGCTGGCTTAACTCAGATTTTCGCTATACGCCTTCATTAAATGACAACCGTCTTTCTGGCGAGGCGAATATCGAGCGTTTAATGTTGTCTGCGCAGTATTTTGCTGAAAACTGGGAGGTGTCCGCTGAGGTTTTACGAGAAATCCAAGACAGTAAAGGGCTATTTGCCCCCGACTTTGCCGAGAAGCGACGCGGCGAGGGAGGCTTTGTACAGTTTAGGTATCTATTTAATAACGACCTAAGTGGTCTTATTGGCTTTGATACCTACGTCAACGACGTATCAGACAGACAGGGCAAACAGTTAGAAGCACTGTCAGGTGGAACGATCCCAGCCTATTTTGGCTACCAAGACACCTACACCATAGGCTTGCGATGGGATATCGCGCCAAAATGGCGATTACAGGGCGAATATCACTGGGTAGAAGGGGCAACTCGCGTGGTCAGTTTGTTAAATCGGGACGTGGTATCTCATGCAGACAAATATTGGGAAATGTGGTCACTGCAGCTGATGTACTGGTTCTAAGGGTAAAAAATGAAGGTCCAGGTATCTTTTACCACCAAAACCATCCTTATTTTATTGGCGATGGTATTAACCGTTGCTATTGTCATTTCGACAGTGCTGATCCAAGAGTCCGAAGCTCGGGTGTTGCTCGAGCAGCGGGAAAGCCAAATCAGCAATCAGCGACGGGTTCAGCTTTTCGAAGATATTCTTCACGGGCGTATGATCACGCTTATTGATGTTATTAGTCGTAAAAAAGGCACCTATTCCAATAACCTAAACGAACTGCAGCAGTCATTGAGTAATTTAAGCGAGTATTTAACCCTCAACTTTCAAGTAGAGTCGCTTTTATTATTCGATGAGTTTGGCGTGGTAGGCACACCAAATCGTCCAATAGACAACACAATTGAACGGCTTGTCGATACAACACGAGCAACGTTTGAAAGTCGCTCGCTATTGGTTTGTGACAATGTATGTACACACTACATCTCCATTCCTGTTATGGCGGACAGCGACACAATTCCTATCATTGTAGTTTCCACATCAATGCGTGAGCTTTTGTATTTGTTCAGCCGCGCAACAGATGTGCATAAAGTTGCCATTGTCCAAGCTAAAAAAATGCCGGCAGGGGAAACAAAACTAGCTGTAGCTAGCCAAGTTTCTGCGGCAAATCGACAGTATCTGCAATCGCTTTTTGATGTCTTGCCAGAGCAATGGCGTATCGATGATTTAGTGATAAAAGGCTTAAATGTAGTGCTTGATAACCAGCAACTGCTTGTAAGCTTATTGCCCTTTGACCATGCCTCTGGCGATCATCCTTACTTGCTGATAGTACAAGATGTATCGGCTATGGTACGACAAAACGAGCAGTATCAATATGTGGTTATTTCAAGTGCCATTGGGTTATTCCTGCTGTTCTCATCACTGCTTTACGTATTTCTAAATCAATACCGAATCAGGTTATTAAATATAAGTGAACGCTTACCAATGCTGGCGGAGCATAAATTTAAAGAGTTCTATACTATTGCAGCAAAACGCAGAAAATCGCCTATTTTTAGGATTACTGATGAACTCGATGTCGTAGAAGAGGCGGCGAATAACCTAGCTCGTCAGCTTGAAAGCTTTGACGGTCAAATGGCAATAAATACCGCGAAGCTCGAAAAGATGGCTATGTTTGACGTGCTTACTGGCCTGCCCAATCGAAATATGCTGACTTTTCAAATTGAAAAGCAGTTGGCCAGCTCTATCCGCGATGACAGGTTAGTGGCGTTAATGTTCATGGACTTAGATGACTTCAAAAAAGTTAACGACAGCCACGGCCACGATGTGGGCGATAAGTTATTAAAAGCGGCAGCCATGCGTATTTCTCGTCCCATTAGAGATTCTGATATCGCGTCGCGTTTCGGCGGTGATGAGTTCGTTATATTGCTATCAAACATAGAAAGTAAACAGCACGTCGATAAAGTCGCACAAAAAATTATCGATGAATTCATAGATCCAATCATTGTGGATGGCGTGACATTTTATGTGTCTATCAGTATCGGTATTGCTATCACTAGTCACTCGCGTGCAACGCCGGTAGAACTGTTACGTCATGCAGATATCGCCATGTATGAAGCGAAAGCCAAAAAAGGCGCTGCGTTTAAGGTCTACAATGCCACAATGAACTTAAAAGTGATGCAAAAAGTTGAGTTGGAGTCTGAGGCGCGCGAAGCGTTAAGGGATAACCAATTCAGCTTGGCTTTTCAGCCACAAATCGAAATGCACACTGGGAAGCTGATAGGGTTTGAAGCGTTACTGCGTTGGTATCACCCTAAAAAAGGGCACATTTCACCAGCTCAGTTTATACCGCTGCTTGAAAATACGTCTTTTATGCTAGAGCTAGACTATTGGGTGATAGCACGCTCTACTCGCATAGTTCGCGATTTTAAAAACAGTGGTTATCCCGATATTAAGATTGCTATTAATCTCTCAGCCGGGCAGTTTTTAGACCCCACTTTGCCTGAGTTTTTACAACAGCAAATCATTAAAAACGATATAGCGCCCAACCAAGTTTGCCTAGAGCTTACCGAAACGGTGCTGGTGTCCGACATTAAACGTGCAACGAGCATCATGAGAACCATTCGAGAAATGGGGTGTATGCTGGCCATTGATGACTTCGGAACCGGTTATTCCTCGCTTAGCTATTTAAAATCGCTACCGGCTGACTATATTAAAATTGATCGCTCGTTTGTTGCGAATATTGCTAGCAGTGCCGACGACAGGAACATTGTTCATTCCACCATTTCCATGGTGTGCAACATGGGAATGCAGGTGGTAGCCGAAGGCATAGAGACCAGTGAGCAATACGAACTGCTGTGTCATTTCGACTGTCATATCGGACAAGGCTACCTTATAAGTAAGCCCATTTCAGAAACTAATATTTGGGACGTGTTAAATGACAAAGTGGAATATAACGTCTGGAAAGACTTCACCTAGCTATGCGTTAACACCTTGCCCGTAAACCCTGTTCGCGCAAGTGTGCTGAATAATTTACAAACTTGGTCGACAAACCCATTAAATACAGCGCAAGGGTGTGTACCCTTTAATGTGCTTTCATTAAACTACGCGTTTTATACCTATATTCGGAGAATGGCATGTCTGCGGCGTTTATTTCTCATTTGCAATCGCAAATTGAAGCCACGAAAGAAGATGGTTTGTACAAAAAAGAGCGTGTAATTACCTCACAACAGCAAGCTGATATTGGCGTTGCTGGCGGCGAACACGTCATTAATTTTTGTGCGAACAACTACCTTGGTCTAGCAAATAACGAAAGCTTAATTGAAGCAGCGAAAAACGGCCTAGATAGCCATGGTTTTGGTGTAGCATCTGTACGTTTCATCTGCGGTACTCAAGACATCCACAAGCAGCTAGAAACCTCAATCAGCGACTTTTTAGGTACAGAAGATACTATTCTTTACCCGTCGTGCTTCGACGCCAACGGGGGCTTGTTTGAAACGCTACTTGGCCCAGAAGATGCCATCATCTCTGACGCGCTTAACCACGCCAGTATCATTGACGGCGTACGCTTGTGTAAAGCTAAACGCTACCGCTACGCGAATAACGACATGGCGGCGCTAGAAGAGCAGCTCAAGCAGGCCAATGCCGATGGCGCGCGCTTCAAAATCATTGCCACTGACGGTGTTTTTTCAATGGACGGCGTTATTGCCGACCTCGCTTCTATTTGCGATTTAGCCGACAAATACGACGCTATGGTAATGGTCGATGACTGTCATGCGACAGGCTTTCTTGGCGAAAACGGCAAAGGCAGTCACGAATACTGCGGCGTAATGGGCCGTGTAGACATTATCACCGGTACTTTAGGTAAAGCCCTTGGCGGTGCGTCTGGTGGCTATACGTCAGGTAAAAAAGAAGTAGTGGAATGGCTGCGTCAGCGTTCGCGCCCTTATCTTTTCTCTAACTCAGTTGCGCCACCTATTGTTTCAGCGTCACTTAAGGTGTTTGAAATGATGAAAGAAGGCGATGAGCTACGCGCAAACCTATGGCGTAACGCAAACCACTTCCGCAAGCGCATGGAAGAAGCGGGTTTCACCCTTGCGGGTAAAGATCACGCTATCATTCCTGTCATGCTAGGCGACGCTCGCTTAGCCAGTGAAATGGCTGACAAACTGCTGGAAAAAGGCATTTACGTTATCGGCTTCTCATACCCTGTAGTGCCAAAAGGCCAAGCCCGAATTCGTACGCAAATGTCGGCAGGTCACAGCCTTGAACACGTTGATAAAGCCATAGATGCATTTATCGAAGTAGGCCGTGAAATGGGAGTAATTTCATGAAATCGCTAGTAAAAGCGAAGGCGGAAAAAGGCATTTGGCTGCAAGACACGCCAAAGCCGGAAGTCGGGCACAACGACCTGCTGATTAAAATTCGCAAAACCGCTATTTGCGGTACCGATATGCATATCTACAACTGGGATGAATGGTCACAAAACACCATTCCCGTGCCTATGGTGGTAGGCCACGAATACGTGGGTGAAGTAGTGGGTATGGGCCAAGAAGTGAAAGGCTTTGAGGTAGGCGATCGCGTGTCTGGCGAAGGCCACATTACCTGTGGTCACTGCCGTAATTGTCGAGCCGGCCGTGTTCACTTGTGTCGTAACACGGAAGGTGTGGGTGTAAACCGCCCGGGGGCCTTTGCCGAATATTTAGTTATTCCTGCCTTCAACGCGTTTAAAATTCCAGACAATATCAGCGACGACCTAGCGTCCATATTTGACCCATTTGGTAATGCTGTTCATACCGCGCTAAGTTTCGACTTAGTAGGCGAAGACGTACTTATCACAGGTGCAGGACCTATCGGCATTATGGCGGCTGCGGTCGCCAAGCACGTAGGTGCGCGTCATGTTGTGGTTACCGATATCAACCCTTATCGCCTTGAGCTTGCTAAAAAAATGGGTGCTACACGCACTGTTGATGTCAGTAAAGAAAACCTACAAGACGTTATGGATGAGCTGGGCATGTCAGAAGGCTTCGACGTAGGCCTAGAAATGTCGGGCGTGCCGGTAGCCTTCAGAGACATGCTGAACAAAATGAACCACGGCGGCAAAATAGCCATGCTAGGTATACCGCCACAGGATGTGGCTGTCGACTGGAACCAAGTTATTTTCAAGGGCTTGGTAATAAAAGGTATTTACGGCCGTGAAATGTTTGAAACCTGGTACAAAATGGCGAGTTTGCTGCAAAGCGGTTTAGACCTGTCGCCTATCATCACACATACCTTTTCTATTGATGACTTTCAGAAAGGGTTTGATACCATGGGGTCAGGACACTCAGGTAAAGTTATTCTGGACTGGCAATAATGACAACATTTTCACACATTAGCGTCAACGACGTTGCTAACTTTCAAGGCGACGTAACCATTGTGGATATACGCGATCCTCAATCGTTCGCTAATGGACACATGCCGAACGCGGCACCGTTAAACAATGACAACTTTGCCGCGTTTATCGAACAAACGCCCAAAGACATCCCAGTGGTTGTAGTGTGTTACCACGGCGTTAGTAGCCAACAGGCAGCACAAGTGATCGCACAGCAGGGCTTTGAAAGCGTTTATAGTATGGACGGTGGTTTCGAAGCGTGGCGACTGGCGAATCCGGTGGTAACGGCATAAGTTACATCATGCAGGATGTGACGTAAGAACATAACAAAGGTGCACACGGTGCACCTTTGTTTTATGCTTTGCAGAACTAATACATTCCAGTATAAAGGTGTTACGCACCGCACCCACATTATACGTAACATTGCGTTTATCTATTTTCTGCTTTCGGGGTAACAAAAAGTCTATGGGTCATCCTTTAATTGCGTTTAATCAACAAAGTCCAGCGCACCTTCTCGCTAACTACTTAACCAGTCAGAACATTACGGCCAACGTTGTTCAAAGCGATAAAGAATTCGTGGTAGTACTTAACGAAGATGCGCATATCGACCGCGCAAAAATCATAGCGGAAGACTTCTTAGCGAATCCTACTCACCCTAAGTATCAGCAGGCTGCGTGGGACAGCGGTAAGAATGTGCAGCTTGCGCCCTCAGGCAGCGGCTTTTCTATGGGCAATATTATTACCGATGCGGTCAAAGCGCCTTTCACGTCAGTGGTGTTTATACTGTGCGTAGCGGTGTATGGCTTGTCGTTACTTGGCATGTTCGCGCCTATTGCCCAGCATTTACTTATGCAGCCGTTTTCTGTTTTGGCACAAAATCAAGAATGGTGGCGTTTACTCGGTCCGGCGTTCATACACTTTTCGGCATTACACATCATATTTAACCTGCTTTGGTGGGCCATGCTAGGGGCCAAAATTGAACGGACCCTTGGCATGAGCATGTTGCTCATTGTGTTTATCGTATCGGCAACTATATCCAATGCGGCTCAGGCTATTTTTAGCGAACCGGTGCAGGGTAACTTGTATCTATTTGGCGGCTTGTCAGGCGTGGTTTACGCTGTAATGGGGTTTGTGTGGTGGTTAGGGTGGCTACGCCCAAGCTGGGGCTTGTCGCTACCTAACTCTATTGTGGGGTTTATGCTGGTGTGGCTGGTGCTCGGTTATGCCGATATCTTATGGGTAAACATGGCGAACGCAGCGCATACCGCAGGACTGATTTCGGGTTGCCTATTGGCGGCAACATTAAGCCTTGGCTCGGGCAAGCGTTAATTACCAAACTCTCTAATGAGAGCCGGATGCCTAATAGCACATCATTGAACCATTCATACTAAAAAGCGAGCGCATTACACCGGCTCGCTTTCTATTTTTACTTACCCGTTACTCAGCGCACTAGCCGCCCTGATACAAGTACTTGGTAAAGATAACGTTCTTTATAACTTCACCACCGGTTTCTTGTTGCATATGCTCTTGAAGGGCTTTAAGAATGGCGCGGCGAATATCTTCGCGCCCGGTAAGCGACTTCACTTTTTCTGCTGGCTGTTGGCCAAATATTTCAATGGCGGTAGAGCGCAGTAATGGCATGTGGTGTTCCGCAATTTCAAGCTCGTTCACATCGTGAATCATTAGCTCAACCGATACCCGTACGTAACCTAATTTTTGAGCGCTATCGCTAATGTAGTTGGTAACAATTTCTGGTTCTAAACCTAAATAGGCATAATTGGCGTTATCTTGAGCCACTGCCAAGTTTCCACCAAAAAGAAAGAAGCTAAGCGCAAATACACGTAAAACTAAAGGCTTAAGCATAGTGAAGTCCGAAACACCAAAGTAATAAATTCACTGGGTAGTGTAGCAAAACTCTGATTAAACACACTACTGCAAAAGTTTAACCGAGTGAAAATATTTAAACACGACGTGTTATCATACTCACAGATTTATTATTCGGGCTTTTCGTGTGAGTTTTAATGCCACTTTTCCAGTGGGTTTGGCGGTTAACTGGCAAGCACCTTCTGGCATCACAATTCCTAATGCGCAGCTGAAAAACTGGCTGCTTGATACCGGTTCTTTAACTGAGCGGGTGCAGTCTTTAAGTAATCACTTCTCTTTAGAGCTACTAGGCCAGCATACGCAAATACCCCACGATAACGAACTATCGTTACTACACGCTAACGGTGAAACCAGCTATCAAGCCCGAGAAATTTTGCTATGTGGCGATCATCAGCAGTGGGTGTTTGCCCGTTCTATTATTCCTCAAGCGTTTGTAGATAGTGAGCTTTCAGGTCTGGGTCGAGAGCCTTTAGGTAAAAGATTGTTTAACGACACTAGGTTTACACGGTCAGCATTTCAATTATGTACTATGCCCGCCTCTCAATTTGGTATGGGCGGCAACCAAACCTTGTGGGGAAGGCGTTCGTTGTTTACGTTAGATAATTACAGCATGATAGTGGCAGAAGTTTTTCTTCCTGCATCTCCTGCGTATGGCGAAAGTGTCACAAGTAAAGTAGAAAGCGAAAAACAGTTATGAAGCACAATTGGAAGGCATACGCGCAACTTATGCGCCTAGACAAACCCGTAGGTATTTACTTGCTACTATGGCCAACGCTGTGGGCACTATTGATGGCTGCCCAAGGTTTACCGCCATTGGAGATAACCGTAATTTTTGTAGCCGGTGTGGTTGTTATGCGCTCTGCAGGGTGCGTTATAAATGACTATGCTGATAGAAACGTAGACGGGCGCGTAAAACGCACTACACAGCGCCTGCTGGCAACAGGAGAAGCTACACCAAAACAAGCGCTACAGTTATTTGGCGCACTTATCGTAATCGCATTTATCTTAGTGCTGTTTCTTAACTGGCAAACTATCGCGTTATCTGTCGTCGCGCTTATGCTTGCAGCAAGCTATCCCTTCATGAAGCGCTATACGCACTTGCCGCAGGTAGTATTAGGCGCAGCGTTTGGCTGGGCCATACCTATGGCTTTTATGGCCGTGCAAGAAACTGTACCAACGTACGCTTGGTGGTTGTTCATTGCTAACTTACTATGGACAGTCGCGTACGACACCATGTACGCCATGGTAGACCGCGACGACGATTTGCAAATAGGCGTTAAGTCTACCGCTATATTGTTCGGTAAAAACGACGTGCTAATTGTGATGTTGTTGCAGGCCTGCGCGCTAATAATATTGTGGTGTATAGGCTGCACAATTAATGCTACCTGGCCTTACTATACAGCCGTGCTGTTTTCCGCTTTGCTATGCGTGCGCCAATATCAGCTTATTAAACGCCGTCAGCGTGAGGGTTGTTTCACCGCGTTTATTGAAAACCACTACATTGGTTTAGCCATTACGCTTGGTACGGCGCTGCATTTTTATTTGGTTTGGTAAAACTTACCAACAGCAAATTTAGTAGCTATTTAGCGCTGGTATGGCCTTAAGAAATTACAGCACTAAAAGCCTACTCCAATCTGTACCCACGTCCCCTTATAACTTATTTATAGCCAGTCTAAAGTATTTACTCACTAAATGTTTTTAAAGTCGCGCACAAAATGTGCTACTAAGTGTTATACTTTAGGTGTCAAATGGAATCTATACGCATATATAAATTGAAGTGGTTCAAGAGGTGGGCGAATAAAGAAGGTTTATCAGACAGCTTGATAAAATTAGCAGTTGCGGAAATGCTAGAGGGGTTAGTTGACGCCGATTTAGGTGCAAACGTATATAAAAAGCGAATACCTCTTTTGGGGCAAGGCAAAAGTGGAAGTTTAAGAACCCTCATAGCTTTTCAAGTGGATAATAAAGCCTTTTTTATTTATGGCTTTTCCAAAAGCGCCCGCTCGAATGTTAGTGTTAAAGAAATGAAGTCTTTAAAACTCCTAGCTAAAGAGCTACTGAACTATAGCGAGGAAAAGCTTAAGAAAGCTATTGATTCAGGTAGTGTTGAAGAGGTGAGATAACATGAAAGAAAGCATTTTAGATGTGGTACACAGTACTGCAAAAGATTTAAGCGAAGCCGGAGTAATGGATAAGCAGACTATGCATCAGTTCGATGCATTATGTTTACCCAAACTCAAGCAATACGATGGACAGCGGATAAAAGCAATACGTGAGAAAGCAAGAGTAAGCCAAGCTGTTTTTGCCGCCTATTTAAACATCACGCCATCTACAATTAAGCAGTGGGAGCAGGGGAGCAAAAAGCCTCGAGGTACTTCTTTAAAGCTCTTGAGTCTTGTTGAGCAGAAAGGTTTAGAGATCTTGATGTAACGTTTCTTTTGTTCTGCGCCTTTGCAAAGGCAGAAGAGCATTTCTTTATTTCATCGATCCCAACAAAAAAGCGCCGTAAAGGCGCATTGTATTTTTGAAAGTAGTAAGTACTACTTTTCTGCTAGTTTCGCTTCAAGCTCGGCAATGCGGCTTTCCATTGCGTCTAGTTTTTCGCGAGTGCGAATAAGCACTTGGCTTTGAATGTCGAACTCTTCGCGAGTCACTAAATCTAGCTTCGACAGCTGCGATTGCAAAACCGTCTTCACTCGGCCTTCCGCTTCTTCAGCCATGTTTTTAACGCCTGGTGGTACAGCATCAGCAATTTGTTTCGCTAAATCTTCGAGTTTCTTCGGATCCAACATGGAATTCCCTTATAATGCGCAGCTCAAAATGTGAAAGCTATTCTATCGGTATCGACACGACATGCAATGAAAACCGTGTTGTGCCCAAATGTACGTTGTTTTAGGAATTAAATGAAACTAAATGAAGCTCAAGAATCTGCCGTAACCTATGTGTCGGGCCCATGTTTGGTGCTGGCAGGGGCGGGCAGTGGTAAAACCCGTGTAATTACCAACAAGATTGCTCATTTAGTCAGAAACTGCGATATGCCAGCACGCTATATTGCAGCGGTAACCTTTACCAACAAAGCAGCACGTGAAATGAAAGAGCGTGTGGCACAAACTTTGGGTAAGCCCGAAGCGCGCGGGTTAAAAGTATCAACTTTTCACACCATGGGCTTAACCATTATCAAAGCGCATGTGAAAGACCTCGGTCTAAAGCCCGGGTTCTCGCTGTTCGATGATAAAGACTCGTTTGCTCTGCTTAACGACCTAACGTCTGACACACTCGATGGTGATAAAGATCAGCTTCAGCTACTTCAAAGCTGCATTTCGAACTGGAAAAACGACCTTATCTTGCCCGATGCTTTATTAAAGTCGGCAACCAGTACGGGCGAGCGAGAATTTGCAGAGGCCTATAAGCGCTACCAAGACAATCTAAAAGCCTATAACGCACTAGATTTTGACGACCTTATTTTACTGCCCACGCTGCTTTTAAAAAGCAGCGAGGCCATTAGAGCAAAATGGCAAAGTAAAATTCGCTACCTGCTGGTGGATGAATACCAAGATACCAACACCAGTCAGTACGAGTTAGTTAAGCTATTGGTAGGGGAGCGTGCACGCTTCACCGTGGTTGGCGACGATGACCAGTCTATCTACTCATGGCGGGGGGCTAAGCCGCAAAACCTGCATCTGCTACAACAAGATTTTCCGCGCTTAAATGTCATTAAGCTACAGCAAAATTATCGCTCATCGGGGCGCATACTACATTGCGCCAACATTCTTATTCAGAACAACCCGCACTTGTTCGATAAAACCCTGTTCTCCGAGCTTCAATACGGCGAGCCGCTTAAAGTAATAGAAGCCAAAAACGAAGAACACGAAGGCGAGCGTGTAGTGGCAGAACTGCTGGCGCACAAGTTTATGAACCGCACCCAGTTTAAAGACTACGCCATTTTGTATCGTGGTAATCACCAAAGTCGTATCTTTGAAAAACTGCTAATGAGCAACCGCATTCCCTACAAAATTAGTGGCGGCATGAGTTTCTTCGGACGGGCCGAAGTAAAAGACGTTATGGCCTATTTACGGCTATTGGTAAACCAAGACGACGATAATGCCTTACTTCGCATAATCAACACGCCAGGGCGCGGTATAGGCCGTGCTACGCTAGAAAAATTGGGCAACTTTGCTAATAGCTTAGGTGTGTCTATGTTTGAAGCGGCCACGCACCCTAACTTAAACAGCGTATTGCCAGATAAAGCCTTTCACGCAGTCTCGAGTTTTTCGCGATGGATAGTTGAGCTTTCAGACAACGCCGAGCGAGGCAATACAGCAGACGCCGTGCGTACTATGATCCGCACCATGGGCTACGAAGAATGGCTTTATGAAACCAGCGCTAGCCCCAAAGCGGCTGAAATGGCAATGGCTAACGTCAGTACGCTATTTGGTTGGGTGAACGACATGCTCGAGGGCAATGACCTAGACCAGCCCATGACCCTTACCGAAGTGGTAAACCGCCTTATTCTGCGCGATATGATGGAGCGTGGTGAAGATGATGGGGAAGGGGACCAAGTTCAGTTAATGACCTTGCACGCATCGAAAGGCCTGGAGTTCCCGATTGTGTTCCTAGTAGGGATGGAAGAGGGCTTGTTACCCCACCAAAGCAGTGTTGATGAAGACAACGTTGAGGAAGAGCGCAGGTTGGCGTATGTAGGTATTACCCGTGCCCAGCGCGAACTTATCTTCAGCTTAGCCAAAGAGCGCCGTCAATTTGGTGAAGTCATCAACCCTGAGCCAAGTCGTTTTTTGTTTGAACTGCCGGCCGATGACGTGCAGTGGGAAAACCAGAAGCCAAAAGCGACAAAAGAAGAGCGCCAGCAAAAAGCTCAAGTGGGCATCGCTAATCTTCGCGGCATTTTGGGAAAGAAGTAAAGTCTAAATATAAAGCGCTACCGTTAAGAGTAAGCACTTACTTTTAACTAGCTAGCGACGTCATATCCAGCACTTTGGCGTGCTTGAGTATTTTGCCCTGACCGTAAATGCATTCGATTTCATTAAGCGCGTCTAACTGCGCCTGTGAATCTACGCCCTCTGCAATAACCTGAAACTTCAAGTGCTCCGAAATAAGCATTACCGACTGAATCAGTTTTAAATTGCGCTGCGAGCGAGGAATAGATTTAACGAAGCGGTGATCAATCTTTATGAAATCGAAGGGGTAGGCGAACAGATAGCTAAGTGAGGCTAAACCGCTGCCAAAGTTATCAAGCACAAGGGTGACGCCAGCCCGTTTTAACTTTTTAATAGCGGGAAGAATAAACTGTGAACGGCGGTTTAAGTCGTTCTCATCAAACTCAAACACCAGTTGGCTTGGCGTTATATCGGCCGACTCGATAACATCAATCATTTGATTAACCATTGAGGCCTGTAGCAAATGATTAATCGACACATTCACCGCAATCTTGTTAATAGGATCGTCGGTGCCTTGATAATAGTTAATGAGTTCACAAGCTTTGGTTAGCTGAAATAAATCGAGATCTAGCGTTAAGCCGCTGTGCTCAGCCACTTGCCTAAACTGTTCTCTGGCTATTTTGCCGTAAGCTGGGTGCGACCAGCGAACATACATTTCTTTATATAGCGTACTTTTATCGTCTAGTTTAATAACAGGTTGCAAAAAGTAGTCGAATTCTTCTTCACGCAGCGCCCGTCGAAACTCATTTTCAAGTTCTAGCTCTTCAACAAGTCTGTCGCGCATGCTCTTATCGAACATAACAAAGCGGCCGCGACCAAGGGTTTTCGCTTGATACATGGCGGCGTCAGCATCACGTAGTACTTCATCGGCACTGCGATAATAGGTTTCAATGTGTGCAATACCTACACTAGCGCCGGAGTACATCTCTCGGCCATCCAATAAGAAGGGTTCAGAGATAGATGAAATAATACGGCTGGCCACCTCTTCAACGTCGTCTTCATCTTCAAAATTGTCGAGCAATACCACAAACTCATCGCCGCCTAAACGGGCCAACAGGTCGTGCCCGCGAATACAAAGAGCAATACGACGGGCGACTTCAATTAAGAACTCGTCGCCAGCATGATGGCCTAGGGTGTCGTTAATAACTTTAAAGCGATCTAAATCGATGAATAAAACCGCAAACATGTTTTCGCTGTAGCGCTGCTTGCTTGCTATAGCAAGCTCTAAGCGACTGGTAAACATAGCGCGGTTGGGTAAGTCGGTTAACGAGTCGTGATGGGCGTCGTGAATAAGCTTCAGCTCAATCTCTTTACGCTCTTCAATTTGCTGCTTTAGAAATTTGTTTGTGCGGTTAAGCTCGGCAGTGCGTTCTTTTACGCGTTCTTCAAGCTCTACGTTATACCGCTGCATCGACTCGGTATTGCGCTTGCGCTCTATGGCAACAGCAATATGATGCGACACAAAGCGTAAAAGCTCTTGGTCGCGGGCGTTGTACTTTGCGTGTTTGCCGTAAGTTTGCACGGCAATAACCCCGGCAATTTCGCCGTCTACAACTAGGGGAGAGCCCAGCCACGAGTTCGCACTGTTTAACATGTTCTGAGCAACAGACACATCCAAATCGCCAGACTCAGCTAACTCCAGTACTTTAGGCGGGTTTATTAACTCCGCTTGCCCCGTTCTCAATACAAACTCAGTTAGCCCTAAACCAAGCGGCCTAGCATTAATCTGGTCTTGCTTTGCATCGCTGAAATAAGGAAACTCAAGAAGGTCTTTTTCTTTATTGTGTATGGCTATGTAGCAGTTAGGTGCGCTTATCAGCCTTGCCAAAATCTCGTGCAAGCTCGAATAGAATGCATTCATATCCCCTTCAAGGTTGGCGGCGAGTTCAGAAATTTCAAAAAGTGCTTGCTGTAGCGACTCTACTTTTTGTCGTTCTAAAATTTCTTCTTGAAGGTCGTCGTTTATCTTTCGAAGTTGGCGGGTGCGTTCGCGGATGGTACTTTCGGTAAGTTCTCGGTTCTTTACTCTATCAACGGTGGTAACAATGTGCTGAGAGACAAAAAGCAAAACTTCTAAATCTTCTTGTGTGTAATGCACGCCCTCATCGTAGGTTTGCACCACCATCGCCCCGATAACTTGGCTTCCTCGTTTTAAAGGTACGCCTAAAAGTTCATAGGGTTGTGAACCCATAAATTTAATATCGTGTTCAGACGCAAAAATTTCTTCTTCGACACGTTTGTAGAAAAGGTGGTTACCGGTTCTAAGAATGAACCCCGTCATGCCATCCATTAACGACTCGGCGGGCAATTGGTGAACCGTTTGCTCGTCGAATTCATCTACAAAATGAGCGAAGTCGACAACGTGGTTTTCAGGTTCGTAGAAGGCAACAAAGAAGTTGTCGGCATTCATAAAATCAGCAATGATTTCGTGAATGGCAGAATAAAGGCGATTGAGGTGACTTACGGAACTGGCAAGCTCGGAAATATCAAAAAGCGCCTTCTGAACACGTTCAGCGCGCTTATATTTATCGGTGAGTTGCTGAAGCTGCGGTATAAGTTCGCGCAGTTCTTCTTCCGTCAACTCGTGTTGCGTCGAATCTTGTGACATTCCGCTCGCCAGTATAAAAGTAACGTTTACCCAACCAATTAAATTACCCGATAAGCAGGTAAAACGCTACTTTTTCCATCAACTTGTTGTGATTGTGTAGGTATTAAATACCTTCAATCATGTACTCGATAGCCGCTTTAATTTCGTCATCAGAACAGGTGCCGCACGTACCACGAGGTGGCATAGCGTTAATACCGTTCAGTGCGTTTTGCCAAACGCCATCAAGGCCGCGCTCGTCCAAACGAGGTTGCCAGTCTGCAGCGTTTTGAAGCTTAGGTGCGCCTAGTACGCCTGCTGCGTGGCAAGCTACACATGCTGAGTTGTAAACGTCTTCACCAGACTTTGCTCCGCCAGCTGCGCCAGCACTACCTTCTGCCGCCGCGCCTGCAACGTGTACCTGACCTACCGGCTTAATGCGATCGGCAATTTCATCGTTACTCATTTCTTGTGCTTGTGCTGCAAAAACAGTTAGCGCAGTAGCAGCAACAGTTAACCAAGTCTTTAATTTCACATCTGTCTCCAGGCAATGATGAATTTGTTTAAAATATAACTGGCCAGATTATAACGGTAAATTGGGGCTGAACAACTATTTGAAGCCAATTACCTATAAAAAGTAAGGATTTTTAACAATCAAGCCAAGCTACCCGAAGAGATTTTAATAAATGAGTTGAAGCTAACCCTTGGCCTAAGTATTATTACGCCCCGTTTGCAGCATATGTGTTGACGCAGCGCTCTTGATGCAAGAGTGCATCACAGTAAACGCTCGGTGATTATCTCACTGGTTCTACAAACCGCCCTTAGCTCAGCTGGATAGAGCGCGGCCCTCCGGAGGCCGAGGTCAGAGGTTCGAATCCTCTAGGGCGGGCCATTACCTTTTCTAATGACCTATAAAGGAATAATCCCCTTAAGCGTTTCTATATCGGTATCGGGTACACCAGCCTCGGTAAAATAAGATATCCATTCATTAGTTAACGCTTGCACACTAGAAATGATCGTTTTGGCTTTTGCTTGAGAAAGTCCAAACCTTTTAGATTGAGACAGCGCATTTTCAAGCGTTCCTTCTCTGCCGTGAATCCCTATTCCAATTCCATGTTGGCGGGAATTGTTTATCGGCAATACGTCGTAGGCTGGAGATAAGCGCCAGTTTTTATCTGAGAAGGAATACAAGAACGCATGATTTCTGGAATGGTCATCAGTGTTACCCATTAAGATGTTAAAAACCATGCGTGTGTACAGTTCATGGGCATCTCTCGGCTCTGCTCCATGCTTCATTATAAACTCTGCCAAAGCACCATAACTATAATTCTCAGTTAATGCCTGATTCGTCAACTTTTCTTGGTTGATTAGGGAATTAGCACTTAAGAAATGGTGTGTTGGTCTATCAGCGTCACAGTCGAAGCGCTCTACTAATAATATGTCTTCTTGTTGGCTGTTCACTATAGACGTGGCTGCAACTCTAACGTCCAGTTCTTCTAGCATTGTCATTGTTGCGTGTTCTACTAAACATACGTTGTATAAATCATCTGGACGGTTGAATTTCGCTAAGTACTTTATACCACTGTCTTCAATCAGTGTTTTAGGTCGGGCGCCACCCATACTGGACCCGTATTCAAATGCTTTTTTGACTTCCTTGGGAATGTCTTCATTTTTTAAAATTGCCCTCTTTCCCTGCAAAAGCATAGGGATATCGCCAAGCGTATTCTTATTCTTCTTTGGCTTACTTGCACTTCTAGATAAGCTAAAAGTAAGTGCGCCAACACCCATCCCAGAACCAGCCAGAACGAGTTCTAGGTCATTGTTAGGCTTAGTTGAGTGCAGTGACAAAATAAGCCTTTTACCCCAGCTATCTGCACCAGCATCTAAGATAGCGCCAAACATTCCTTTATTTACTCTAGTAATAAACTGATTGCTAAGTAGGGGAAGGTGAAGTGGATCTAGAGGAAATGCATCATCCCTTTGTAGGTAGCTTTGTCCATATCGAAACTTCCCGATATTAGTCTTCGGATCTAACTCAACAACGCCACATATAACCGGGTTATTTTCGAGTCCATCGATAAAGACATAAGCTCTAGAAGTCATTAGGCAGTTCCTTTTCTACGAGTGAGCTTTTTCTCAACGGGTTATTGCTTACTAACTCGTACTCTTTCTCAATAGTTTCAATAAGGGGGTCAAGCACTTCGAGTTGATCTAACACGGTAAACAATGTATCGGAATTAATGCCTTTTCCTCGCTCTAACCTGCTAATGGTATTTTTGCTTGTGCCGGTTCTAAGCGCTAACTCTTCTTGATCCATAGAAGCGGCTCTCGCTTGCTTTACGAGGTTGCCGAGCAGTTTTTTCGTGTATTCAACTTTGCTCATAAAACACCAAATATAGCTATTAGTGACGTAATTCTTTAAGTATGGCTATTTATTATGACATGTCAATTAAATAGTCATAAATGGCGTTTAGGGTCTTAAAGCACCATTTATGGCGTATTAAGAGGAGGTTGTTCTTTCAGTTTCCTCATTTAGGCAGCACTTATTGACTGAACGGGCCATTTCTTTCTGAAGCGTTGTGCGTATTTCAAGCCTATGCTGCGCCAAAGTCATTCCAACGCATAGCAAAGTCGTTATACTGTTTTTCACTACTTTCATTTTTAAAGCGGTTCAACAGGTCTTTCATGTCGCCTCAACCATCGAATACCCCCAGTTTTGCTCAGTCACTGCTTTGTTTTAGCGTTATTGTCGCGCTAATAGCCGGTGGGCTGTTCGGCCTGGGTATTAGCCTGCATGCGCTTATATTTTTGTGTTTATTGTGGGCCGGTATTAATGCGTTTAGTTTGGGGTACACATACCTGCAAATTCGGGAATTAATGACCAGCGCGTTAACCCGAGCCATGCCAGCAATTTATATCTTTATCCTTATAGGCATGGTTATCGCCAGCTTTATGCAAAGCGGCACTATCTCAACGTTAATTTATTACGGCTTAAGTTGGCTAAACCCAAGCATATTTCTGGCGGTGGGGTTAATTTTGTGTGCGGTAATGTCGGTGGCAACGGGCACATCGTGGGGAACGGTGGGACTATGGGCGTAGTGCTAATGGGCATTGGTGAAGCCATGAACATACCACTGCCCATTGTGGCGGCCATGGTGGTATGCGGTGCAACCTTTGGCGATAAAATGTCACCGGTTTCTGATACTACCAACCTTGCGGCCATGAGTGCGGGCACCAACCTTTATCGGCATATGTATGCCATGCTGTTTACAACGTTGCCTAGCTTCCTTCTCGCACTGGTCATTTTTTTAGTGATAGGTTTTAGCTACGCAAGCGAAAGTTTAAACGCAGGTCAGGTATTTGAAATTAAAGCAGCGCTTGCCACGCATTATAACCTTGCACCCTATATAACACTGTTACCTCTGGTGCTACTTACGGTACTAAGCATCAAAAAAGTCCCGGCTGAAGTCACCATGTCATTCAGCATTTTACTTGCGGTCATCATCGCTATTTTCTACCAAAACACCAACACCATTAATGTGCTTAATGCTCTTTGGGAAAATACCCCTCAAAACACGGGAATTGCGAATCTAGACGCACTATTAGGCCGGGGCGGCATAAGCAGCATGAGCTGGACGCTATTACTCGCCTTAATGGCAATAGCATTAGGCGGCATATTGCATGGTGCAGGGTTTTTATCGGCGCTGTTGGCGGGCATCATCAAACGGGTAAAGCGCACGGCAAGCTTAATAGCGGTAACCATAGCCTCTGGCTTTTTGGGCAATGTGGCTATGGGCGAAGCCTACATCTCAATCATCTTAAACTGCCAACTATTTAAACCAAAATATGAACAGCAGAACCTTGACCCTGCCGTGCTATCAAGGTCGGTAGAAGAAGGCGCAACCATGACCACAGGGCTTATTCCGTGGACAACCGCCGGCGCGTTCTACTCTGCTACCCTAGGCGTTGACGTGCTCGATTACGCGCCCTATGCGTTTTTTAATTACTTAAACGGCGTTGTTGCAGTGATCATGGCCGCATTGGGGGTAGGTTTATTGAAAGGGAAAACCGCAAAACGATAAGTCAGCTATTTTCACTTTTGTAAGTGGCTGGCACGTTTATCCCCTTAAAGGGATAATTACGACTTTATACCCACTAGGGGATAAAGCCGCAAAGGCAGTTATGCTTTAAGCCGCTTTTGGCTTCAACCAATGCTGCGCCAGCATGCCAACAACCATAGCACCTACAAACAACAGCACATCGGTTTGAAGCGACGCAATGGCTACCACGGCAGGCCCTGGGCAAAAGCCGCTAATACCCCAGCCAATACCAAAAGCCGCAGAGCCTAAAATTAACTTAGCGTCGATAGTTGTGCTGGTTGGAATATCAAACTTATCGGCAAACAAAGGCTTGTTGCGCTTGCGCACCCAATACATACCTGGCGCTGCAACTAAAATAGCGCCGCCCATTACAAACGCTAATGTGGCATCCCAATTTGAACTGAAATCTAAAAAGTTAAGCACGCGGGCAGGGTTGCTCATACCCGATATAAGAAGGCCAAAGCCAAATAAAAGCCCACAAATTAGCGAGGCGATAATTACTCTCATAGGTTGTCTCCTCAGTTAACTTACAGGTGTCTGATAATTGTGGTGGTAATAATTGCCGCACCCATAAAGGTAAGCGTTGCCACAATAGAGCGGGGGGATAATCGCGATAAGCCTGCCACGCCATGGCCCGACGTACAGCCACAGCCAAGGCGTGTACCGAAGCCTACTAATAAGCCCGCTACTACCAACCACGCCGACCCCATTTGAGTTTGTACCTGCATACCGCCGGTAAAGGCAATATAAAGCACGGCAGACAAAACAATGCCTGCTAAAAAGGCCAGCCGCCAGTAACGCTCTGAACCTTGTTGCGTCATCGCGCCTGCTGCAATACCTGATATGCCTGCAATACGACCAAGGGTATATAGCAGCAATACCACTGACGCACCAATAAGCAGTCCGCCGGCCAAACCGTCTAACGGCTCAAAGGGTGTTGTCGTCCAGTTTTCCAATTTTCTCTCCTAAATCTACCCGTGCGATGCCCAAGTTAAATGACGCTATCGCGAATAAACACAGTACAAATAGAAGCCTTAAAAAACTTCTACTCAACTTCTATAAAATCGATGGCAAGGTGCATCGCTAATGCACCTTCTCTGTCTTTTACCAAATCATGAAGCGTAAATTGATCAAGCTCGCTTATAAATTTATCCGCAGCGTCCTGAAGAATTGTCTTCAAGCGACATGTGGGCGAAATAACACATTTATTCGTTGGTGATGCAAAACACTCAGCTAACGCTACATCTTCAATAGTTAATCTAAAAACCTCGCCTATGTTTATTAGGTTGGCTTCTTTCGCCAACCGAATGCCGCCACCGCGCCCTTTCGTACCAATGATATATCCCTGGTCAATTAGCAAAGTGATGACCTTTTTTAAGTGATTGAAAGACACAAAGTACGCGTCTGCTATTTCACTTGTCTTTACAGTTTGGTTTTTGCGTAGCGCGAGATAGATCAAAACGCGAAACGCTAAATTGGTAAAAGTATTGATTTTCATGGGATATCTAAAAAAACGATTAACGTAATCTAGCAATTTTACAGCACCCCGAAAATTAAATATATATTTAGAATATACTTTAATGTATATTTTGTTCTATTATATATCAAAATGAAATAAGGTGTCGATATGATTATTCTTGGCTACATCGCTGCTGTTCTTATGGGAATGGTTTTAGGCGTAATAGGCGGAGGGGGTTCTATCCTCACCGTGCCTATCCTCGTTTACTTAATGGGCGTTACGCCAGATGTCGCCACCGGCTATTCATTGCTTATTGTAGGGGCCACAGCTGCATTCGGCGCGGTAAGGTATTTCAAAGAAGGTCTAGTAGACGTTAAAGCGTCTATTTTATTTGCCGTGCCTTCCATCATTGCTGTTTATCTTTCAAGGGCCTACCTAATGCCCGCCATTCCCGAAACTATTTCTTTTCAATCGCTAACCATAGATAAGAACCTGGGCATCATGGTGCTGTTTGCTGCACTGATGTTGGCCTCGGCTGCCATGATGTTGAAAAAGGCTTATAGCAAATCGACGCCAGCAACACAGGTCATTGAGAAAAAACAACCCAACATTGGGCTGATAGTTATTGAAGGCGCAGTAGTGGGTGTTGTCACCGGCATACTCGGCGCAGGCGGTGGCTTTCTTATCATACCCGCCTTGGTACTTATTTTAGGCATGCCCATGAAAAACGCGGTGGGCGCGTCTTTATTCATTATCGCCTTAAAGTCGTTGCTTGGCTTCGTAGGCGACCTACAAACCGGAATTCAATTGGAGATGCCTTTGCTGCCGCTTATGTTGGTAGCCACGTTTATTGGGATGGCAGTCTCCACGAAGGTAGCGGGAAAACTAGATGGTGCAGCTTTGCAGAAGTTCTTTGCATTTTTCACTCTAGTTATTGCCGTTTTTATCATGACCAAAGAGCTTCTTTAGGAGAACACCCATGAACGTTGAAACATTTTACGATAACAAAACGGCCACGTTTACCTACGTGCTATTCGACCCCGCTTCCAAAGAGTGTGGCGTGATAGACTCGGTTGCTGACTACGATATCTTTTCGGGTCGCGCGTCAATGGAAAGCGCCGACAAGGTTATCGACTTCATCAACCAAAAACAGCTTACTAATAAGTGGATTCTAGAAACCCACGTACACGCCGACCACATTACGGCTGCGCACTACTTAAAGTCTAAAATTGGCGGCAAAATTGGTATTGGCTCAGGTATTAAAACGGTGCTAAATACCTGGCTAGATGTATTTGAAACGGCCAACGACACGCCAAGCGATGGCAGTCAGTTTGATGTGCTGTTCGAAGAAGGCGACACGTTCAATATCGGCGAATATGAAGTGACAGTATGGCATACGCCGGGGCATACCCCAGCCTGTGCAAGCTTCTTAGTAGACGGCAAAATATTTGTGGGCGACACCATGTTTGCCCCCAACTTAGGTACAGCACGATGCGACTTCCCGGGTGGCAGTGCAGAGCAACTTTACAACACCATTCAGCGCTTCTTCACCCTGCCTGACGACACCACTGTTTATCTTGGTCACGACTATCCCAAAGAAGGTACAGCGCCGCTATCAACAGTATCTATCAAAGAAGCCAAGGAAACGAACAAGCAAATTCGCCCAGAAGTTACGCTTCAGGAATATGTGGAAAAACGCGAGGCAAGAGATGCAACCCTTGCGGTACCCAAACTACTGTTACCCGCTATTCAAGCAAACCTTCGAAACGGCCAGTTTGGCGAGAAATCTGAAGGCGGTAAGCAGTTCATTAAAATTCCTGTAAATGCCATTTGAAGGGGTGAGTTATGCAATACGCCAACGTAACACAACAGCTATCTGTCTGCCCTCAAATCTCAGTGGATGAGCTTGAGGCAATAAAAGCAGCAGGGTTCAAATCTATTATTTGTAACCGCCCTGACGGTGAAGGTGCAGACCAGCCCACCTTTGCTGAAATAGAAGCAAAAGCATCCTCATTGGGCATGCCCTGCGTGTATCAGCCAGTAGTTAGCGGAAAAGTAACTCAGCAAGACGCAATAAAATTTGAAGCGAACTTACAAAAGTTAGAAGGCCCGGTATTTGCCTACTGCAGAACAGGCACGCGCTCTATTACGCTATGGGCAATGACCGCAACCAAAACCCTTTCTTATGAAGAGATACTCGGTCTTTCACAAAAAGCCGGCTACGACCTAAGCGGGGTAGTGCGACGCCTAAAAAACGGCGGCGAAACGCCCAGTGATCATGCCGATCACTCTCATGCTGTAGTGATAGTAGGGGCGGGCGCGGGTGGTGTTGCTGTAGCATCAAGTTTGAAATCGCGATGCCCAGATTTAGATATTGCCATAGTAGAGCCTAACGAAGTGCACTACTACCAGCCTGGCTGGACGCTAGTAGGCGGGGGCGTATTTAACGCCAACGACACGGTGCGCACTGTGGCATCTGTCATTCCTAATAATGTTAAATGGATAAAAGCCGGCGTAGCGGCCTTTGCGCCAAAAGAAAACATGATTGTGGTAGACGGCTGTCGCACCATTAAATACGAACACCTAGTGGTTTGCCCCGGCATTAAGCTAGATTGGAATAAAGTGGAAGGCTTAAGTGAAACCCTGGGCGAAAATGGTGTGACGTCAAACTACCGTTTTGACTTGGCGCCCTACACATGGGAATTGGTGAAAAACCTTAAAAAGGGAAAGGCGGTATTTACACAGCCGCCAATGCCAATTAAGTGTGCAGGTGCGCCGCAAAAAGCCATGTATATGTCTTGCGACCATTGGTTTAAAGAAGGCGTGCTAGATAACATTAACGTTGAGTTCTACAACACGGGCGCCGTACTTTTTGGTGTAAAAGAATACGTGCCGGCACTTATGGAATACGTCAAAAAATATCACGCAACGCTCAACTTTGAACACCAGCTGGTGAAGGTTGATGGCAAAGCAAAAGTGGCATCATTTAAAAAAGTGGCAGAGCCTGATGCACCGCTTGTCGAAACAGAGTTCGATATGCTGCACGCGGTTCCGCCCCAGTCTCCGCCAGATTTTATCAAAGTCAGCCCGCTTGTAGATGCTAATGGCTGGATTGATGTCGACCAGTCAACGCTACAACACAAGTCGTTCCCAAACATCTTTGCCCTCGGTGACGCAATAAACGCCCCTAATGCAAAAACGGCGGCAGCTGCGCGTATGCAAGCGCCGGTGGTTGCCAACAACTTGCTTTACGAGCGTGGTGTACAAACAGATAAAGCCATATACAACGGTTATGGCAGCTGCCCGCTTACTGTAGAGCGAGGCAAAGTGATATTGGCCGAATTCGGCTATGGCGGGAAAATTCTTAACAGTATGCCGACGTGGGTATTGGATGGCACGAAACCGTCGCGCCTGGCATGGTATTTAAAAGAAAAGTTGCTTCCACCCATTTATTGGGAAGGCATGCTGAAAGGCAGAGAGTGGCTGGCTAAGCCTGAAACTCAGCATATAAATAAGTAACTCGTCATTAAATTCGACAGGAAGCTTTAGCCCGTTAGAAAGGCTAGAGCTTTTTTATTTTAGAAAATGGACTGCACTTGAGTTTTACGTAAGCACCGCTTATCAAAGGGCGATGCTAAATAAAATGCTGCTTGTTCCTATCTCTCACACTCCTCCAATTTTTAAAACTAAAAGCAAAAATATAAATAATTCTTTATTTAATATTGTAATGTGTATTTCAAATATATATTATAGAGGCGTAGTGAGTTAGCGAAGTTCAAAATTGGATATCGCTTAACTCATTACAAGATACTTCATGTCTTTTCCAGTTTGGATATGGTCGAAACTACCTGGCCACCTCTTAAAGGTGGCGTTTTTTCAATTTCACATATGGCCGGAGTGGATACGGTAAGTGCAGGCGGGCAAGCGGGAGAGCCAGTTGTAAGAGGCTTAACCGGTAACCGCGTGCGAGTGTTGCATGATGGTGTGCCTCAGGACTTTCAACAGTTTGGAATTAGACATGCACCAACCGTTGACCCCGTTAATGCCTATAGAATTGATGTAGTACGTGGGCCTATGAGCGTTATTTTTGGGTCAGATGCATCAGGCATGGGCAGGAATATTCAGCTTAGCCTGTCGGCTCAACTTAGGTAATTGACCATGAGCATCACTTTAGCAAACAAAGATGACAGAACCACACTCTTAATCTTATCAATAGTGCTCGGTGTAGCAGCAACCGCCTTTTTAGACGCTGTGAACTATCTGCAACACATCGTCCTAGATAAGCCACTAACGCGGTATGAATTTATTGGGCGATGGGTTATTTATATGACAGACGGCGTATTTTCCCATGAATCAATTAAAACCGCAGAGCCGCGAAAGGGTGAATTACTGCTGGGGTGGTTTGGCCACTATGCGATTGGCGTCGGGTTTGCGCTTCTTATGCTTGTGTTTACAGGTTTAAGGTGGATTCAAAAACCATCGTTCATGCCGGCTTTTATTGTGGGTTTTGCCACTTGCAGTATTCCTTTTTTCCTTATGTATCCAGGAATGGGATACGGCGTTGCAGGCTTGCATACACCAAACCCTGCCATGCTTCAGTCGAAAGTACTGTTATCCCATTTTATTTTCTCAGTGGGTCTTTATGCCGCAGGCTGGCTTTTAAGCAGGCGGATTCAAGATGCCAGTAATGAATAAAAAGACTTTCACCACACGCACTGTCGCTCGTTTGCGTTAAATAAACGGCGCCTCAAATTTTACGCTGCTGATAAATCCACATTAAGTGAATGGTAATCAATACTTTGCTGCTCGATAAACAAGGGCACTTCATGAAGTAAAACAATAGATTTTCGTGCCGTAAGCCAAGGCAATATACGCATGAAAATACGCTCTGCCATAGCGCTATCTAGACCATTAAACGGCTCATCCAATACAATAAATTCAGGGTTTCTGAGTAATAAACGCGCTAAACAAATACGCCTTGCCTGCCCACCAGAGACCTTTGCTCCACCTTCACCTAACCAGGTATTCAATCCCTCGGGAAGCGAATCAGCCCACGCTTGTAGCTCTACTAGCGAAAGTACATCGAACACTCTACTGTCTTCTATGCTTTCAAGACCCAATGTTAAGTTGTAGTACAAACTGCCAGACAGTAATGAAGAGGTTTGCTCTAGATAGGCACAGTGGCGATACAAGCTGTCTGACGAAATATTTTGTACAGATATATTATTTATCATTACGCTAGCGTTCGATTTATCTAACGGTACAAGCTTGAACATAAGCTTGGCCAAGGTTGACTTGCCAGAACCAGAGCGGCCTGTGATTAAAAAAGGGGTCGTATCAATCAGATTAAAGCTTATGTTGCGTAACGCACTCGCGGGAATATGTGGGTGATTACTTACCGTGCAACGCACTTCGCTTATCGCCGCGATATCAGTGTTATTACTTACATTGCTTTCACTGGCCAACGTTGATAGGCGCTTACTTGCATAGTCGGTTTTTCCCCATGTACTGAACTGTTCTGGTGTGGTTTGTAAAAGCTCAGCTACACCGACAAACAAAAGTGCCAACATGATAGCTGTTGGCCCCTCAATAATGTGGTGGTTTACAGCCCATAGGCTGGCATAAAGCGTAGCTACAAGGGCAATAGCAAATATTGAATCGGTTACCACCTGAATTCGAGCAATACGTTTTTGCAGATTATTGTGATGTTGTTCAAATAGCGAGAGTGCTCTCGTAGTGTCACCTGAATGATGACTCATCAAATGCTGGCTATTGAGCACAAATGCGCCCTTAAGATGGCTAATCAAGGTTTCTCTCGTGTGATTTAAGTGCGAAATGGCTTGCGAGGCGGCGCTTTTAGTTTGCCGTATTGAAAACAGTATAAGAAGTAACCAGGCTAGCGTTGAAGCAATTATAAAAACAACACCAAACTCAAACCATATGAAGCACAAAAAAAGGCTTACCACACCTAAAAGAAGCCCTGTGGCTAGAGTTGGAATGGTGTAACGAATTAATATGCTATCAAGGGCATCTAAGTCTGATGTGAGCCGGCTTAGCCACTCGCTGTCAGACGTTTGCCTTACATCGTGAAGAGGCCTACGGGAGAGCGCATTAAATATCGTGACGCGATATGTCGCAATTAGCCTCAGAATAGTATCGTGATTGTATAGTCTTTCAATATATCGGCCAATGGTCCGACTAAGGGCAAAATAGCGGATCCCAGAGCCCGGCATATACATATCAAGCTTTACAATTAAACCCGCACCTATGGCTATTCCAGCTAACGCCGTGGCAGTAATGAGCCAACCGGAAAGCGCCAGTAACCCCACGCCAGAAAGCATGGTAAAAAACGACCAAAAGAGCCCAATTAGCAGGCGTTTACGCTCATTCTTAAAGATAATTGAAAACCAAAACTTCATATAACCGTTAGGCCTTATTGGTTAAGTCAAAATGATTACTGGTTTTTGCTATAAGGTCGCTGTCATGTGTTGCAACCACTACAAGGGCGCGGCTTTTAAGCTCGTCTAAAACGCCAGTAATTACGAGCCTACTTTTTAAGTCTAAGCTTGCCGTGGGCTCATCAAGTAAAATAAGTTCGGGTGGGTTTAACAGTACTCTCGCTAGCGCAATACGCTGCATTTGTCCTCCAGATAACCCTTGCCCATGCTCACCGATCACGGTGTCTAGCCCGTTATGATGTGTTAGAAGCTCATCTGACAATTCAAGTCTTTCAAGAACCCTTAACATATCTTCATCTGATGCGAAGGCGGCGGTGACGGATAAATTCTCTCGAACGGTAGCGTTTTTAATCCATGCTTTCTGAGGCAAATAGGCAATGGATTGCACTTCTTTAAGTGCTAGTTCAACACTGCCCGACATTGGGTGTAAATAACCTGCAATGGTGTTGAGAAGGGTGGTTTTACCACACCCCGATTCGCCAGAAAAAACCAGTAAACCTCGCCCGGAAAACGAAAAGTTAAGGGCAGACATTTTCTGTTTATTGCCGCTGTACCCAATAACGGTGTCTTTAAACATCAAGCGCGTTACATCACTTGAAGCTATAACGTGTCTGCCATCGCTGCAGCCTAATAGCACTTGTTGTTCTTCCAAGTGTTGCAGTGAAGACATTATATTATTGGCGGCGCCTAAAGCGCTGGCTCTGTCGTGATAGTAAGTCGATAGCGTGCGCAATGGCTTAAAAAATTCGGGTGCAAGCAGTAAAATACCAAGCCCTGAAAACAGCGTTAACGACTGTGCAGGCCCCCAATTAATTGCCCCGTAAAGTGAAAAACCAATATAAATAGCAAGGCTTGCAATGGCTACGCTGGTGAAAAACTCCAGTACCGTTGAAGAAAGAAACGCTAGCTTAAGTGTTTTCATAACAACGTTACGATAAGTGTCACCACGCTTAGCAACCTCATCAGACATATTTTTTTGCGCGCCTAAAAGCGCAATAGTTGAAAGGTTTGCGACACGGTCGAGAAAGTGCCCGGCTAAACGTTGGCGTAACAACGCATACTTTTCGTTCACATGCTCAGCGCCCATGCCAACCAAAATCATGAAAAGAGGAATGAGAGGCGCCGATACTAAGAGCAAAATGGCGCAAAGCCAATTCAAATAGGCAACAGTAACAAGAATGAGTAGAGGGGTTATCACAGCAAGCATTTGCTGAGGCCAATAGCGAGAAAAATAGCCGTCAGTAGATTCGATATCTTCAACCCATTGCGACGCTAAGGCGCCATTAGATAGGCTTTGTAGTGCAACAGGGCTGGTGGCATTCCACTGTTTAAGCAGTGTATTCCTTAAATGGTTTCTTACATTGGCACTTGCGTCTTGTGCAAGGTTAGTTTGCTTCCATGTGAATAGTGGTTTTACAACACTAACAACTAAAAGAAGCAGCCAATAGCCAGACAAATCACTAAGAGAGGATTGGTTTACAAGCGTATCATGTGCAATAAGCGCAACTAACAGCCACTGCACTATCATAAGCACTGACCCTATCGAACCAAAAAACACTGATTGATTCAAAAGGGAGCGTTGGCTGGCTACTTGCTCTTTTAAAAACTGCGCGCCTGATACAGCTTTGTTGTCAGGCGCGCTTCGGGTACTACTAGTCATGATTAATGATAACCAGCGTCGCCTACTTTTCCTCTAAATACCCAATAAGTCCAGCTGGTGTAGGCTAATACAATGGGAATAACAAATAAGAAGCCCAACAACAAGAAAAGTTGTGAATTATAAGAAGACGCGGCGTCGTAAATAGTAAAGTTTGGTGGAACAATGTAAGGCCATTTACTAACTAATAAACCAAGGTAGCTGAACAAGAATATACCCATTGTGGCAACGAAAGGCATACCATCTTGTTGCTTTTTAACCGAACGAAATACTACATAGGCACACCATAATACCAATACCGGAAGTGCCCAAATAATACTAAAACCTTCAAACCATCTGACCATTGCTGTGCTATCTACATAAGGCGTATAGAAAGACACTACACCAAATACAACAAGCAATGCGATAAGCAATTTAGGCGTAATTTTATATGCCCATTGTTGTACCGCACCGTCCGTTTTCATGATAAGCCAAGTGCTGCCAAGAAGCGCATAGCCTACAACAAGACCAAGACCTGTTAATACGGTAAACGGCGTTAACCAATCAAGGGGGCCACCTGAGTAAACAAAACCTTCAGTTTCAAAACCTTGAATGTAAGCGCCTACTACCGCACCCTGTGCAAAAGAGGCAACAAATGAACCTACAGAAAATGACCAGCTCCATAGGTATTTTGACGTTTTTGCTTTAAACCTGAATTCAAATGCAACGCCTCTGAATATGAGGCCAGCCAGCATTAAAAATACGCCAATATAAAGGGCCGGTAAAAAGACTGAGTAAACCAGAGGGAAGGCCGCAAGCAACCCTGCGCCTCCCAAAACAAGCCAAGTCTCGTTGCCATCCCACACAGGGGCGACAGAGTTCATCATTTTATCACGTGCTTGTTCGTCGGGTGCGAAGGGGTACAAAATGCCTTGGCCTAAGTCAAAGCCATCCATTAGCACGTACATCATGATCCCGAAACCAATGATGCCAGCCCAAATTAAGGTCAAATCAAATGTTGGTTCCATTTTTATAAGTCTCCATCAATAGCCACGTGGCCAGCAGAAAATGGGCGAGCTGGACGTTCTACTTCATCCATTTCATGAGAGGCGTTTGCTTTTTCTAGGCCGCCTTTGAACACCTTAAGCAAGTAGTAAATACCAGCGCTGAATACCAAAGCATATACCACTACATATCCAATTAACGAGAACAGTGCCATGCCACCGGTCAGCGAAGGCGTTAACCCTTCTGCATGAGTCATTTGGCCGTATATAAGCCAAGGTGCTCTTCCAGCCTCAGTGACAATCCAGCCTGCCAGTACCGCAAAGAACGGGCTTATGCTCATCAATCTAAGGCCTTGTAAGAAAACGGGCGATGTATAAATTTTGCCGCCTTTCCTGTATACAAGCCCCCATACGCCGAACAATACCATCAGCAATCCAAGTCCAACCATGACCCTGAACGACCAAAACACAACAAACACAGGAGGTTGTTCCTCTTTAGGTACCGCCTTTAACCCCGGCACTTCACCATCCCAGTCGTGAGTGAGTATGAAGCTGGCTAACTTAGGAATTTTCAATTCAAAATGATTGGTTTGTGCTTCTTTGTCTGGAATAGCAAAAAGCAGTAGAGGAACACCTGTACTTGTCTCCCAGTTACCTTCCATCGCCGCAACTTTTGTAGGCTGGTGTTTCATGGTGTTTAAACCGTGGAAGTCTCCAATAACCGTTTGAAGTGGAGCAAGGAACAATAAGAACCATAACGCTACAGACAGCGCTTTTTTATTCGCTTCTAGTTCACGTTTTTGCAAAATGAACCATGCACTAACGCCTGCTACAACGAGCGCGGCAGTAAGGAATGAAGCTAAGGCCATGTGCGTAAAGCGATATCCGAAAGATGCTGTGAATAGTGCATCAGCCCAAGATTTTACGTGGTAAATGCCGTCGATAAGCTCCAAGCCGTCTGGGGTTTGCAGCAGTGAGTTGGCTGACAATATCCAAAATGAAGAGATAAACGTTCCTGTTGCCACCATGATAGCGGCAAAAAGGTGTACCCCTTGCGGTACTTTTTCTCGACCAAAAAGCAGAACGCCAAGAAACGCCGCTTCTAGGAAGAAAGCCGTAATGACTTCGTAACTTAGCACAGGCCCTAAAAAGTTAGCCGTGGCATACGAGAAGTTACTCCAGTTTGTGCCAAACTGGAACGACATAACAATACCGGAAACCACGCCTATGCCGAAAACAACGGCGAAAACCTGTATCCAAAATTTTGACAAACGTTGCCAAATTGGGTTTTCAGTTTTGAAGTAAAGTGTTTCAAATCCAGCAATAGTGCTTGCCAGACCAATCGTAAACACTGGGAATATGGCGTGAAAACACACCACAAATGCGAACTGTATTCTCGACAGTACGAGAGGATCTAATTCCATAATGCTGGCCTCTTTAGAGATAAACGCAACAGGGTTTTTAATTCACCCTATTTAGGACTGATAGCGGTATTTTACGCTCTAGCTTCTTAAATGTATATTTTAAATATATATATTAGTTTATGTGTTAACTATATTTAATGTTTTGTTGGGGCTCTCAAAAAGCATAGCTAGCCTGCAGATAGGCGTAACTAGTGAGTCGTTCGCCAGTGACCACTTTTCTGTTTAGATTGGCAAGCGCTATTCCTGACTCAAATTGCACGCTTTCAGCTATTTGGCTTCGAAAACGTAGCTCAGACAGCGTACCTAGAAAGTCACCATTACCGAGTAATTCGCCGTTCAAACGGCCTGAAGCGCCACTTCGATGTATATCGAACGTACGTATCTGCATAAAAAGGTTATTGCGTTCATTCAATTGAATATCAGATGAAACGCCCATCGATGCCATATTGTTGCGCGCAAATAAACCAAAAATGCCTGTTGGCCCATATTCGAACCTTCTTGCGCCAAACAGTGTGCTGAAACCTTCAAATGACTCTGTTGACGCATCATCACCAGATGCAAAATCATAAAACACACTCACAATAGCTCGACTGAACCTTGAAGATAGCGTTATGTGGAAAAAGTTAGCGCTAATGGGTTGTGATCGATAATCTCCGCGCTGTAAAGCTACTTCGTAATTTATACCTAATTGTTGTGAAAGTTTTATGTTGGCCAGATTACCGAAGGTTTGTCTTTGTGTTCTTTTTAGTGAGTCTTGATCTTGAAGCCCATAAAATTCGACGTCACCAACAGATGTTTTTAGGCTTGCATGAATTCCATAGAAACGCACGTCTGAACTTGATGAGTCAAGTTCCCTATCATTAATGCTCTGATGAATATCTAAAGTAGGCTTTCGGGTAACAGGTAAGGTATAAAACGCTGTAATTGATAGGTTTGATAGAAAGGCATCAATTTTTACGCCGTCGAAGGTATTGAGCGTATTCCTGAATCTATTTCTGGCTATGAGGCGCCTGCTTCCGACGTCCATCGTGAACCGGCCTGCTTTTAACGCAATCGTTTCTAAATTTTCGTCGTCTACTACACCTCGCCAAGACGCAGCGAGTTGGACAGGCTCTAACGCATTAGAATCGTCTGTTCCCACTGGTGTAAACTGACCGTCTTTAAAAATCCGGCTGTCCATGAGTTCAGCCTCAAACTGAAGTGGACCATATTGGTAAGCAGCATGTGTGGATATTCTTGTTACGACTGCATCGTCAGCTGCGTTAGATGCAGACAATTGATTATTTACGTATTCGTATCTAACCCGAACATTAGTCGTTATTCTAACGCTATGTTCGGGTGTTTTATTTGCTATTACAGTGTTAGGTAAGAATATGAGAACTAAACCCAATGACAGGGTAGAAAGCTTAACTAAAGACATTTTGCTTGAACTGCTGTCTCATCAGGTATCTCAACTGTACCGTGCACATTAATGACTTAATGGCAGCTGTTTACGTTGCCATTCATCCATGCCCCCTGCCACAGAAAACACATACTTATGGCCCATATCAGTTAACGATTTAGCGGCTAACGCGGACCGGCCGCCGGTCTTACAAATTAAGTAAACACTGCGTTGCGCCAAGTCGTTAATTGCGTCCTGTTCCTCGCAATGATGGGCAAGAAGTGGGTGGCTACATATTTTTGCTTCAAGCATGCCTCTAGGGAAATTCACCGAGCCGTTAATGTGGCCGTGTTGGTATTCCTCACTTTCCCTAACATCAATCAAAATAACGTCTGGTTGGGTCAGCGCCACCATTAAATCGTCTACTGTAACTTCCTCAACCGCAGCTTTCACTTCGCTAATAAATACCTTTGGCGTTTTCATCGTTCACCTCACAGTTGATTAATAGGCACTTTGATGTAGCTAACGTTATTGCTTTCTGGTGGTGGTAACTCACCGGCTCTCACGTTAACTTGAATAGAAGGCAAAATAAGTCTGGGCATACTTAACGTCGCATCCCGCGCTTCACGCATTTTTACAAATTCATCCTTTGAAATACCGTCTTTAACGTGAATGTTGTATTCCCGCTGCTCGCCAACTGTCACCTTGCTTTCATGTGTGCGATGTTGAGTTGGGTAATCATGGCAAACGTAGATATTGGTTTCTTCAGGTAATGCCAAAATACGATGTATGGAGTCGTACAGGGTAGTTGCGCTACCACCGGGGAAATCACATCGTGCGGTACCCACGTCCGGCATAAACATAGTGTCACCCACAAATACCGACTCGTTATTAAGTAAATAGGCAATGTCTGCAGGTGTGTGCCCCGGTACATGCATAACCTCAAAGCGCATGTAACCCACTTCAAGAACCTCACCCTCTTCAAACAATCTATCGAATTGAGCACCGTTAGGTAAAAACTCTTTCTCTAAATTAAACAGCGCTTTAAATATTTTTTGTACTTCAGTAATGCGCGCGCCGATACCAATTTTGGCGTTATATTTGCGCTTGAAAAATGGTGCGGCTGATAAGTGATCAGCATGGGCATGGGTTTCCAAAACCCATTCTACTGAAAGCCCTCGTTCATCTACAAAGTCTGCAATTTTCTGTGCACTGGCGGTATGTACGCGGCCCGCGCTGTAGTCAAAATCTAATACCGGGTCGATGATTACCGCTTTTGAAGAAACTTTATCTTCAACTACATAGGTAAAGGTTTCGCTGTCATCGTCTAAGAAAGAAGTAATTTCAATATTCATGGTGATCTCCTAAATTTAGAATTAGGTGGCATGCTTTCATGCCACCAATAAAAGCGTTTCACTTACAGCGCTTTTTTACAGAAGTACCAGTCGACATAGTTGTAGCCCGCAGACTCACGACCTTCGGCATCTTCGATAGTGTGAGGAGGTGGAACAATAACTTCATCACCAACCTTCCAGTTTTCAGGGGTTGCACAGCTGTTTGCATCGCTGGTTTGTAGTGCTTCAACCAATCTTACGAATTCATTAATTGCTCGGCCATTGCTCATTGGGTAATAAACCATAGCGCGAAGAATACCTTCTGGGTCGATAATGAAAGTTGCACGAACAGCAGACGTGTCGCTTGCGCCAGGTTGAACCATACCGTAAGCCTTCGCTACTTCCATCGACAAATCAGCAATGATTGGGAAAGGAATAGTTACGCCAAACTTCTCTTTAATGTTGCGAACCCAAGCAATGTGCGAATGCGTGCTGTCGATAGAAAGGCCAAGTAGCTCAGTATTAAGTGAAGCAAACTTGTCAGCCGCATTAGCAAAACCGATGAATTCAGTAGTACATACTGGCGTGAAATCAGCAGGGTGAGAGAAAAGTACCAACCACTTGCCTTTGTAATCAGAAAGTGACTTTTGACCGTGCGTTGTCTTAGCACAAAAGTCAGGTGCAGGGCGGTTAAGTTGCGGGAAAGTTACGTTGTTTTGAATTTCTGTCGTCATGATTAAGCTCTCTTTTGTTTAAAGGTGTATTTAATTTACACATTTAATGTATAGTGAGTTATGAGGTTTTTCTAATGTATTTTTTTGAATAGCTTCATCGGATTAATCGTTTAATGAAATTAATTAGGAATGAAATGATGACAAAATTTTTAAAAGCACTTGTTGTTGGAGCGCTCTTAGCTAGCGTTTCAGGCCTCGTTGAGGCAAAAGAGACCAACTTGGTTGACGGTCTAGCGGTAGTCATTACATCAGAAAATGAACAGGCTCAGATGATGGCGATGGTGCTATCGCTTCAAACGATAAAGACACATGGGAAAGAGGCACATATTACATTATGTGGTCCTGCGGGTAATTTGGCGCTACGCAGTACTGTAACGAAGCCGATGAAGCCAATGGACGCCTCACCGTCAATGATGCTTAAAAAGTTAATCCAGTTAGGCGCAAAAGTAGAGCTTTGCCCGCTTTATCTTCCTAATAAACCGGGTTCTGACAATGCACTAATAGAAGGAATTACCGTTGCTAAACCCGTTGAGGTTGCAGAGCGCTTACTAAATAGCAATTTTAAGAACTTAACGTACTAGTATAGCGAAATGGAAGCCTTGGCTTATAGTTGCCAGGCTTCCGCTTAATCACTGCTGTTGATAGCTTTTTTTCGTAAGGGGTCTAAGTAATATTGAAGGCTTGCCTCGGACAATTCGCCCATATGGCTGTCAACCAATTTACCGCCGGCATTAAAAAATAAGGTGGTGGGAAGCCCGAAAGCGCCTAACTCTTTTGCTGTGCTGCCAGTAAAATCAAAATATGTATTTTTCAAATCAATTTTTTGTTTGCCCAAAAATTGTCGTACTTTACTCGGCGCTTCTCCCTGATTTACAAAAATATACTCTATGTTTACATCGTTTTTTTGCGCGTATTCCAACATTGGCATTTCTCGCCTACAAGGCGGGCACCACGACGCCCAAAAGTTTATAACGGTAGGCTTGTTATTGTTTAAAACTAACTCGATGGGTGTACCGTCAGCATTGTAAACGTTGATAGTTTCAATCGTTCTTTGATTGCTTAGCATTGAGTTAAAAACAAAAAAAGGGAAAACTGCAACAGCCGTAATAGCTGCCGATTTTATGTATATAGAAAACAGTTGGCTGTACTTTTTGCTTCTAAATAACATGATGCACACCCCTGCAAACCAACCTATTGATTGGTTAAAACCACCGTCTCGTATATCAATTGCTGATAGCCAGTCGTGCTGGTACACCTCCCACATGGCAATAACAAACGCGACTCTAGCGGCGAACAACCCTGTAAATAAACTATAAAATAAGGTATCAGTAGCAAACGATTTGTATGATGCCTTGCGAGTGAAAAAAGCAGTTAGCAACCATAGTGAAATAACACTTACTATAGTTAGAAGAGAGTCAACTGTTAGGGCAATTGGGCCTATTGAAATACTCATAAACATAAAAAACAACTTATTGATAATAACGTCGGAAATAGGCCTACACTGATATAGACATTGAAAATTGAGACCGGTTGTAATAATAAACTTAAATAACGGACTGGCTCAGCCTCGCTCAAACCTAGAAGTCTGCTTCTACGCCCGAACTATCGACTCATTCAACAATTGGGTTTGTCTTTATTCAAAGAGCTATGCCGCTTTATCTTCTTGTTGAAGAATATCTTCAAAAAACCAAGCGGCTAGTGCATAGCGCCCTTCAAGTTGAGACTTTGCGTAAACTGCCGATGCTTGTTGTCTAACGGTTTTCTCTTTTGTATTTCTTGCCGCTGCAATTTCTTGCGTGCTTAAGCCTTTTAACATGAATAAGGCTACCTCTTTTTCGCTCGGGGTTAAGCTCCAATCATTGAACTGATTTTCGACCTCGTGCAAGTATTGCGCTTTCACATTTCGCAGCTTGTTATTCATAGAGCTCAATCGTGCAGTGGCGGTATTGAGCTCGGCGAGTAACAGCTTTGTTTTTCGGGTGCGTTTACGCATATCAAAGATAAGATAGACAGCCATCAAACCCGCAAGTAACACAATCATCGATTCTTCGATAATGTGTGAAGTAGGCACATTCAGTGACAAATCGACCATGACATCTCTGAAGTTTAAAAACATGATGAGCAATAAAAGGCTAGTAATTACTTTATCTTTCATTTTCTTTAAAAACAGTAAGTTAGGGCTTTATGGGACATATGTCTAATGACGATGAGACATATAAAGGAGAATACTAGAGGTATTAGTTTCTCTGGCGTCTGCTTATGAATACCCGTTATCTGTTCATCCTTTTAAGTTTTCTCGTGTCGAGCTTATTTTCAATCAGCAGCGTGGCGGCTGAAACGTTAAGTGCTATCACCAACAATACTACACAGCGCTTAAAGCAAATCTATAACGTTAACCCCGAAAAATTGCAGGATAACGTTAAAAGTATCAATCGTTGGTTACAAGGGCCAGCCTCTTTGCAGCTTATTGCACTGCCAAGCAATACACAAGGCGGTACAGATGAATATGAGGTAGGGGTGTTTTTTCCCTTTCGGTCACCTGCGGGCAGAGAGCTAGACGCTCAGCAGTTGTCTATTACCAACGCGCTGGATAACCTTCAGGAAACGCGGTTCAGGCTAATGACAAGCGGTTTAATAAGAGAGGCACTGTGGCAGCGTCTCTTTGCAAAAGCCGAAGTAGATGGGCTTTTAAGCAAGCAAGAGTGGATTGCGTCGTTAGACGGTGTAATAGCAAGCTTAGCAAAAACTGGCGAGCTCGACCGTATCGCCTCATTGAGGTGGCAGCAGGAAAAACTTTCACAGCAATTGGCGTTGAAAAAAGCGCAAATGGCGTTAGAGAAGGCGCAGAAACAATACAAACAAGTCACGGGTACTGATGTATTACCAGAGCAAGTGACCGAAGCCCTAGCTGGTGATCTTGAGAACAAACTGCAAACACACCCTGAATTAAGGCTACTTACCCTGAGCCAATCTCAGATTGATATGAACTTGGCGCAGTCTGATCAATCACTTTCTCCTTGGGTGCTAGGCGTTATAGCAAGGCAGCTTAGGGGACCAGCGGGCAATGAGAATCTGCTTGGTGTCAGTATTAATATTCCGCTGCCAATGGGCGAGGGCAACTCTGCAAACAATTATGCCTCATGGAAAGCAACACGCGACGAACTTACCGAAGCATTGGCAGAAACGTACACACGCCTACAAACGCAGCTCAACGACGCATTGCAACAGGTTAACTATCTTACTGAAGCTACAAACAATTTAGAGGAGCAGGTTGAATTGGGTGTAGAGATCGCCGACCTGTACCAACAGCAGGGTAGCGTGTTGCCCAAAACATTTTGGCTAGAGCAACTTATCGCCCAGCAGGAGCTTAAGCTAACGCTGTCTCTCAATCGTCTACGTCGCGCTGAAGCAATATCAAAAGTTAATCAAATCGCAGGAGTTACGCTTTGAAATTATTCACCTTTGTTTTCACAAGTTTGTTTCTGCTGTCAGCTATTGCTCAGACCGAAGTCCCAATCGACAGCCTTGGAAAGTTAAATTTAACCTACGTCAACGCAGCGCCGTCACAAAGCGTGCAAAAGGCGGTATCGACGGGTATTGTAGCGCCTTTTCCGGGCTCCCAATTACACCTTATGGCGCCAATGACGCCGCAGCAGGTGCAATATCTTGTAGCCGATGGCTCAGCCGTAAGCAAAGGGCAGAAGTTAGCTATGCTAAAAGGCAGTGAAGTACATCATTTTACTGAAAATTTAAAAGCAAAAACTGCGTTGCTTCATATCAGCCAAAAACGGTTTAATGCGAACAAGCCCTTATTTGAAGCGAACGCCATATCACAGTCTACCTGGTTTTCTATCGCACAAGCTTATTACGACGCAAAACTTGCCTGGGGGCACTTAGACCATTTTGCTGAAATGTTTGAGTCAGACGAAGATGACGATATCGGATATTTGGTTGCCCCAGAGGCAGGCTTTTTTTTATATGCAAACGGTGAGAAAGACGCGGAAGCAACGCGACTAGGCAGCATAATCAGCAATAGTTCACTCAGAATTAAGACTATGGTAAGCGCTGATGAGGCAAGCCTAATATCAGCAATAGAAACCGCGAACTGCCAGGTTCAAGTTGCGCGTACAGACGCAATAGTTAACGAGTATCTTACTTCAGTGTGGTCTGAGCCACTGCCTGAAAGCTGCAACCTGAAATTAGGCCAGCGGGCCCAAGTCAGCGGTCACTTTCAGCTTAAAGCTTTGAAAATTCCCGCACAAAGCGTGTTTTACCTGAACGGCCAATCGTCGGTATTCGTGCGCTCTGATAACGTGCTTAACGTTGTACCCGTGGAGGTAGTTGGGCAAAGTGGATCAGACGCTCTCTTAATCAAAGCAACGCCACAGCTTAATAACCAGCCTGTGCTTTCCTCATCGGTAAGTGCAGTGCAAGGTGTGCTTATTGGATTGGGAGAGATGGAGTGATAGCCCGGATTATACAATTTTCGCTTGTACAGAGGTTGTTTGTACTTGGCGCTTTCATTGGGCTGACTGCTTTTGGAATTAACGCCTGGTTGAATCTGCCTGTCGATGCATTTCCTGATATTTCGCCAACACAAGTTAAGGTCATCATGAAAGCAAATGGCATGACCGCAGAAGAAGTAGAAGCGCAAATAACCCAGCCCATAGAAACCGAGTTGTTAGGTATTCAACATCAGACCATTTTGCGTTCAACCACGAAATACGCCATTACATCCATAACGCTAGATTTTGAACAAGGCACAGATATATATTGGGCCAGGCAGCAAGTAAGCGCACGCTTAGCGAGCGTGGCCGATTTGCTGCCAGCCATTGCCGAAGGCGGGCTCGCGCCTATGAGTACCCCTTTGTCTGAAATGTTTATGTTCACCATTGAAAACCCAAGTCTTTCACTGCAAGAACGCAAGCATATTCTCGATTGGCAAATACGCCCTGTGCTTCGTACCGTAGCCGGCGTTGCCGATGTGAACGTATTAGGCGGGTTTACTCGAACATTTCAGTTTGCGCCCGATTTATCGCGCTTAGTTGCCTATGGGTTTAGTTTAAATCAACTCGAAACAGCTCTGGCCGAAGCTAATATGAATGGAAGCGTTGGGCGAGTGCGAGCAGGCGCCGACTCACTTGTGATCAGAACGCAAAGCCGCGCCACAAGCCTTGAAGAGCTCGCGGAGTTAGTAGTAGGCAACGTAGGCGGGCAGCCGGTAAGACTGTCTGATCTCGGTACACTCTCCCTTGGCAGCCTTACGCGCTATGGCGGGGTGACCCGAAACGGAGAAGAGACTACTCAAGCGTTAATCGTAGCGCTAAAAGACAGTAACACAGCCAGTGTTGTTGAAGGGGTGATGGAAAAGCTAAAGGCGCTGAAAGCTACGCTGCCAGAGGGGACCGAGCTTAACGTTTTTTACAACCGTAAAACGTTGATCGATACCGCTGTTGGCACCCTTACCAATGCGCTCACACAAGCTGTACTTATCGTTATTGTTGTATTGGCTGTGTTTCTTGGTAATGTGCGTGCGTCTTTCGTGGTTGCGCTGGTTATTCCTATTGTTGTGCTGCTTACGTTTCTTGCTATGAGTATGACGGGCATTACAGCAAACTTGATGAGCCTTGGCGGGTTGGTCATTGCAATTGGTATGCTGGTAGATGCGTCGGTGGTTGTGGTTGAAAATACCCTATCGCAGCTTGGCGCGAATAAACCGTTACCTCGCCTTCATTTGGTATATCGTGCTACCCGCGAGGTGGCGGTACCAGTAATTGCAGGCACCGTTATTGTTATCGTGGTTTTCATGCCCCTTCTAACGTTAACCGGGCTGGAAGGTAAACTGTTTTCACCGGTAGCTACCACCATTGTTTACGCCATGATTGCCTCACTGGTCACTGCATTTAGCCTTATTCCGGTGGTTGCTTCGTTTTTACTTTCGTCCAAAGACGGAGGTGTGCCGGAATATTTGCAATCTCTTCAGTTAGCCTATCGACGCTCTTTAACGTTCGTCCTCAATCACGCTAAATTAACAGGCATAGTGGCACTTAGTTTACTGGTTTTAAGCGGTCTTCTGTTCTCGATAACGGGCAAAACCTTCATGCCGGTTATGGATGAAGGCGATATTATTGTGCAATTTGAAAAGTCGCCAACCATATCACTCTCATCATCACTTGAAATAGACAAACAAATAGAGCGCATGCTGTTAGCGTCGTTTCCAGAGATAGAGCAAGTTGTAGCGCGAACAGGCTCAGACGAATTGGGGCTAGATCCCATGAGCTTAAATGAAACCGACGTTTTTATGCAGCTTGCACCCTCAAATACCTGGCGCTTTAGCAATAAGCAAGCGTTGGAAGCGGCCATACGAGAATCGCTTCAGGCATACCCGGGTATAAACGTTGGCTTTACGCAGCCTATACAAATGCGCGTGTCTGAAATGCTTACCGGCACAACGGGTATGGTGGCCATCAAAATTTTTGGCGCTGACATGCAAACACTGTCGGATATTGCAAATAACGTGGCTAACGTTGTTCGAAAGCAAGAGGGCGCAGTAGACACGAATGCCACGCTCATCGAAGGCGGTGACTTTCTTAGCATTATTCCCAAACCAGGTGTGGCCATGGCGTTTGGAATGACTAACGCGGCACTCTCACGCTATCTAAAAATGCAGGTTACCGGCATTCAGGTGGGAGAAGTAATAAAAGGCAGAGTGCGCACGCCAATCTACTTTGGCGAGTTAGAGCAGGGGCAGGCCGCTATTCTATCACCAGATGTACTTAACAGCATGATGGTACTTATGCCCTCGGGCCAAGAGCTAATGCTCTCTGATATAGCAAACATTACCCGGACACAGGGCCCAGCAGTTATCGAGCGAGAAAAGGCTATGCGCTTTGCTGTTGTAACTACAAACGTTGAAGGCCGAGATTTAGTGGGGTTTGTTGAGGCTACGCAAAAGGCTGTTCGTTCTGGCGTGTCTTTACCATCAGGCTATGCCATAGAGTACGGCGGCGAATTTGAAAACCAAATACGCGCAACGAATAACCTGCTTACAGTAATACCTTTAGTAATCGCTGTAATTGTACTGATATTGTTTACTATTTTTGGTTCGCTGAAACTGGCTGCACTGGTTATGGCTAACGTGCCTTTTGCAGTAATGGGCGGCGTTTATGCACTGTTTATTACCGGCGAATACATCTCAGTTCCGGCTTCAGTGGGCTTTATAGCGCTACTCGGTGTGGCAGTGCTAAACGGCGTGGTAATGGTGTCGCATTACGAATCATTGAAAAGGCAGTCGTTATTGCTATCTGAGCGCGTAGCAAACGGGGCAGTATCGCGTTTACGCCCTATTTTAATGACGGCAACCACGGCAATGTTTGGCTTATTACCTTTGGCGTTTGCATCAGGGCCTGGTGCAGAAATTCAAAAGCCGCTGGCGATAGTCGTAATCGGCGGGTTAATTTCATCCACGCTCATCACATTATATCTTCTACCTATTGGCTATCACTATTTGGAGCGCCGTCAAAATGGATAAATCCCAGCTACTAACGTTGTTTATCGACAAAGAAATGGAAGCTGATGTGGTAGATTGCCTTATTCAGTTTGATAGTGTGAGCGGTTTTACTGTATCCCCTTGTTTTGGTTTTAGCCGCGAGAGCGCCCATCTTAACAAGGCCGAGCAAGTCGCCGGAGGTCGGCACATGCTGAAGGTAGAGGTAATCCATAACAGTGAATACGCGCAGTGGATGTTGCAAGCGCTAAAGGCACTTAACGGCCGAAATGCCATACGCTATACCATAACGCCAGTATTTGATGAGGGCCACATAGTTCAAAAAACGCTGTAAGCCAGCATGTGTACTAAGAAAGATAGGCCGCTAATGCGGCCTGCTTACAACATTGCAGCGACTAAGCGCGCCTAAACTGCATGCGCATAAAAGCAACCATCGCCACACATACAACACTATTCTGATAAACTATTTTAAAAGATCGCCCGTTTAAAGCTTCATTGCACAATGGCATCGATAAAAAGCAAAATAAAGGATCGTGTATGAGCAGTAATACCCGAGATGCGGCCTCGCCGAAGGTCTCCACTGAACAGGAAAGCGCGTTTAGCGTAATAGACAAGCCAACCTTTTTTGGCTCTCTTATTCTTCTTCTTTCTGTCACCCTTCCTCTTATCATTTGGCCCGACCAAGGCGCACAGTGGGTAGCCACAGCCAAAGAATTTGTTACCAGCAAGCTGGGCGTTTTATACCTATTACTTGGTGTAGGCGCAGGTGGCTTCATGGTGTACATCATGTTTAGCGACATTGGCCAAATAAAACTGGGCGAGCCTGAAGAAAAGCCCGAGTTCTCGCCCGTGTCATGGGCTGCCATGTTGTTTTGCGCAGGCATTGGGGCGTCTATTTTGTACTGGTCTATGATTGAGTGGGTGTACTACTATCAAGCCCCTCCGTTTCACATAGAAGGCGAAACCCCCGAAGCTGCAAAATGGGCCGCGGCCTACGGTATATTCCACTGGGGCCCGCTAGCTTGGGCTATTTACCTTATTCCTGCGGTACCTATTGCCTACTTCTACTACGTACGCAACCACAGCGTACTTAAAATATCTGAAGCCTTAATGCCGGTAATAGGCGAGAAAATGGCCCACGGTTGGCTGGGTAAAATTATCGATATCAGCTTTATTTTCGGCATGCTAGGCGGCGGGGCGACAACGCTTGGTTTAGCTGCACCTATGATAAACGAAGGGGTACACGAACTCTTCGGGGTACCTAAATCGCTGACTACGCAGGTAGTGGTGCTAATTACCTGTACCGCTATATTTGGTTACAGCGCCTATGTTGGCCTTAAAAAAGGCATTAAGCTGCTGTCAGACATTAACTTTTGGCTGGCCGTTGGGTTACTGTTGTTCATCTTTATTGTTGGTCCAACCTTATTTATGGCCAACACAGGTCTAGACGCCCTAGGCCGAGTAATGAGCAATATTATAAAAATGGCTACATGGCTAGAGCCTTTCGCCGAATTCAACGGCTTTGAAAACACTCACTTCCCACAAGATTGGACCATATTCTACTGGGCATGGTGGCTGGTATTTGCACCAAGCGTAGGGCTTTTCATTGCGCGTATTTCAAGGGGCCGTACTATTCGTACCATGGTGGCAGGCTCTATGTTTTTCGGCACCATGGGCTGCTTCTTATTCTTCATGGTAATGGGCAATTATGGCCTGTACCTACAGCTTTCAGGTGAACTAGACGTAGTCACCATACTTAACCAACAAAGCCCAACGGCGGCCATTTTTGCCATGCTGCATACGCTGCCTATGGACTACCTAGTTATCTTTGTATTCACCTTATTGGCGTTAATATTTACCGCCACTACCTTCGATTCTATTTCTTACATTCTAGCTGCTGTAGTGCAAAAAGAAGTAGACGAAGAGCCGCTGCGCTGGAACCGCTTATTCTGGGCCTTTGCGCTATCATTCATGCCCATAGTGCTTATGTTTGTGGGCGGGCTAGAAACACTACAAACCGCATCAATAATAGGGGGCGTACCGCTATTAGCTGTTGCCTTTATGTTGTGTATTGCCATTGTGCGGGCCGCAAACTACGACATGCGTTACCAGCCCGACTACTCGGTAAAAGAAATCAATATTGGTGAGTTCCCAGACGACGACCCATGGAGCGCAGAAGGCACGTGGGATATTGACGATGAAGGTGAGGAAGCCGAAGAAGAGGTACCTATAGCGGCAAAACCTAAACCTCGGGAACCAAAAGATCACATTGAAGGCGACCCGCACAGCAGGCCGTCGCGGTTGTAATTAACTAAGCAGCACTCGCGAATACCTTGTGTTACGCGTTTAAGGGGGCTTAAAAGCCCCCTTAAACTAGCTTGTTAGTGCATGAAATAATCTTTATAGCGATCACGAAGCTCTACTTTGCGAATTTTTCCTGTACTGGTCATGGGCAGTGTATCGCATAAAAACACCTGCTTAGGTACTTCAAACTTACCAAGTCTTTCTTTACAGAAGGCGTTTATAACCGGTAGCGACGCTTCTGTTAATTGGCTTCCCACTACACAAACGCAAACGGCTTCTCCCCAATAAGGGTGGGCCACACCTATCGCGGCTGCGGCCTCTACCTCATCAATTAAACAAAGCGTTTGCTCTATTTTTTGCGAAGACACGTTTTCCCCGCCAGATTTAATAGTGTCTTTTACTCGGTCAATGAACATAAGTTGACCTTTACTATCAATAAATCCCAAGTCACCTGTATGGTGCCAGCCGAATTTGTAGGCGGCTCTACTGGCTTCGGTATTTCCATAATAGCCATTCATGACTTGAGGACCGCGCCAAACGATTTCACCTGTTTCACCTTGTGGCACTTCATTACCATTTTCGTCTATTACGGCTTGTTCATTAAAGCACAAGGGCACCCCCCAATAGTTGCCCTCGTCAAACTCTGTTTCACATCTGTCTTTAAATAAGGTGGACACAGGGCTAAATTCTGTCTGACCGCTGCCCAAGTGAACTTTGCATCCAAATGCTTCCCGAATTTGCTGTCGATTTTGTTCACTCATCGGCGCCATGCCATATATTGCTAATTTGAAGTGCTTAAGGTCGCGCTGGTTAAATCCTTCTGTAGCCATCAGCGCATTCCACATCATAGGCAATAATACAGAGGTCTCTATTTTCTCATGCTCTAGGCTGTTTGCTATTTGTATGGGTTCGAATGAAGCGTGTAGCGTACAGCAACCACTCCTTAAAAAAGTGGGGTATAAAATCGATAGCGCTGTGCAATGAAATAAAGGTAGTACCAGCAGCATTTTGCACTGGGAACTCAGCTCTAATTCTATAGAGGTAGTAAGTGCAGCAATGGTTAACGACAAGTGAGAAGTCTCTACTGCTTTTGGTTTAGACGTTGTACCTGAGGTATAGATCATGTGCGCAGTGTCTCTATCGCTAATGATCCTGTCTTCTATTTCTGTTTCGGAACTATTTTTAATAAATGTCTCTAGGGCGAACGTAGCTTTACCTTCGTGTTGCCCTATCTGAATAGTGAAGCTTAATTTATTGTTATTTGCTGCCGCTGCCAGCGCGAGGTCAGACAGCAGTGGATCGAAAACTACTACTTTTGCACCACTGTGTTCAATGTTGAAGGTTACATCAGACACGCTTTGCATAAAGTTTATCGGCACAACAATTACGCCAAGTTTATAGCAAGCAAAATAAATAGTGACGACGTCGATTTGATTCATTGCTAATACTGCTAACCTATCGCCTTGCTGAATGCCGTTCTGCATAAGAGCATTGGCAAGCTTGTTAACTTTTGTATTAAGCTCGCGGTACGTTACTGAGCGACGTTCATTGTTGTAAAAATCTACCAGCGCCGGCAAGTTACCACTGTCTCTTGCACGTCTTCGCAGCAAGTCGCCTATTGCAACACGTTCTACTAAGTTTTTTTCTAATTGTTGTGTGTTCATGCTTGTGTCCTTGTCGTTAACGCAAAACGTCTGGCGTGGTGCTTAAGTGAAAACCATCCCATGTTTTACTCGCCGGTTGGCGAGGATGTTTAAGTGGGTACAAAGCTGGCGCCGAACCCATGCTGGCGCCCCCATCTACAAATAAGGTTTGGCCCGAAACAAAGTTGGCACCTTTACTTAATAGAAAGCAGACGGTGGCGGCAATTTCAGCTTCGCTAGCAATGCGCCCAAGCGGTACCGCATGCTTTAAGCCGCGAATGGCATGCTTCATTTCTTCGGGGTATGAGTCTAATCCTGACGATGCGACCCACCCAGGTGCTACGGCATTTACTCTTACTCCAAACGGTCCCCATTCCCAGGCGGCCGTTTTAGTTAGGTTTTCTACGCCAGCACGCGCCGCACCTGAATGCCCCATGCCCGGCATGCCGTTTTTGTTATCTGCCGTAACATTTACAATATTGCCGCCATAGGTTTTAAAGTGTTCATTAAAGAGGGTTTTGGCCATTAGAAAGCCACCAACTAGATTGGTTTGAACAACTCGCTCGAACCCGTTTTGAGAAATACTCGATAACGGAGCTCGAAACTGTCCTCCCGCCATATTTACAAGCCCGTGAATCCGCTTATGAGTTTGAAGCTGTGTATTTACGGTACGTGCAACGTCATCTTCACAGCGAATATCCAATGAAAAATAGTCTGCTTTTTTTCCATCCCTTTCTATCTCACGTGCTGTGACGGCTAATTTACTTTCTGTTCTTCCTATTAACACTACTTCAGCACCTAACGATGCGAGTTCATGCGCGGTGCAGCGACCTATACCGCTACCGCCTCCAGTTATGACAATGGTTTGACCCAAAAAACTGTTTGCCGCTAACGTTGATTTATACGACATTTATTCACCTTTACTTTTAGTGAAGGGCAAAAGTGAAATGGGCACGCTGATGGGCATAGTTAGTAGCGTTTGCGCGGCAGATTTACCCTGGCTATCCGTACGTAATGACGCCGTACCGCCGCCCCCTAAAGCTTGAGTCAGTAGGAAATTAAAACCACCAATGCCGGGTAGTTCATAGCGTGTAACTTTGCCTTTTACCGAATAAGCGAAGAAGGCTTTCACAGTTTCAGCGGTCAGGGTGTGATAGAGAAAGGGAAGCAGTTCTGGGTGTCGCGCCACCACGCCAATATTCAAGTTGTCACCTTTATCGCCGCTACGGGCGCACACCAGTTCAACAAGTGGAAGGGTAACGACACCGTCATTGCCTTCAGGTGCTGAAAGCCTTGTTTCTGCGTAGCGTGTTCCTACAGAAAGTTGAATATTTGTATCGGTTTCGTACGTGCCTTGGTTTATTACTTCTTGGTTTTTTTGAATCGTTACCGCTACATCGTCTTTGCTGACTAGAAATGAGTGCACCCGAATAAGTGGCTGTGGCTTAGGACGTCCTGCACCAAAGCCAGCCATACCCGGCGCGGCAGATGTCGCCAAATAAGCCATTTCACTTGCGCAAAAGTAAAGGGCTTTAATATTACTGTGGTGAAGGGTAAATTTAGCAATTACCTCTCGCGAGTGTTCATTTGAAGCATGCGGACCAAAAGTCGCCTCACTTCCCAGTATTTCAATACAGGTATTTGCAAATGGGGCTAAGCCTTTTTGCTGCAAAGCGCGCTCTGTACGTGCTATTAACGCTTGAATATTTGTCAGCGCTTTTTGTTTTGCTTGAAAACCCGCGATAAAAAAAGTGCCGCTAAGTTTGTAACCATCAATATAGGTTGCACACACTTTGTAATGGTAGCCTGGCGAAGAGCCACGCGCACCCGTTACTCTCACAGCATTATCTTGCTCTTGCTGTAAGGTAACGCCAGTAAAATCGCAGCATACATCAGGTAATCGATAGTTAGCGGGGTCACCTATTTCATAAAGTAGCTGCTCTGCCACGGAATGTGTGGTAACTAAACCGCCAGTTTGCGGTGGAATGACTATCGTGAATTCCCCGTTTGGTTCTACTTCGGCTATGGGGTAGCTCATATCTGAAAAATCGGGAACCAGCTCCCAGTCGGTAAAGTTACCGCCCGTGCACTGCGCGCCACATTCAAGTAGATGCCCTGCTAACGCGCCTTGCGCTAGTGTATTGTAATCATCTTTGGACCATGAAAATTCGTGAATTAACGGTCCCAGCACAAGTGCGCTGTCTACCACTCTACCCGTAACGACAATATCAGCCCCCGCATCGAGTGCATCGGCAATGGGTTGTGCACCAAGATACGCGTTCATTGAAGCAAGCGTATCCGGCAAGCTATTCCCAGAATCTATATCATCAGTGTTACTGTTCGCCAGTACGGTGTCGCGCATGTCGCTAAGTAAGTTGTCACCGGAAACACCTGCTATGTTTAAATTCAGATTAAGGCTTTTGCATAATGCGTTTAGTGCTTCAATACAGGCGGGTACATTTACACCTCCTGCGTTTGCTATTATTTTAATCTTTTTTGTGGCGCAGTCTTGCAGCACGTCCTTCATGGCTACGGTGACAAAGTCAACGGCGTAGCCTAGGTTTTCGTTCTTAGTCTTTGCCTGGGATAAAATGGCCATGGTCACTTCGGCCAGGTAGTCAAAAACAAGGTAATCGATGTCGCCCTTTTCAACTAGCTGCCTGGCTGAAAGCTGGCTATCGCCATAAAAAGCCGACGCCCCTCCAATACGTACATTACTTTTGTTCATGGGTAACCTCATCGGCTTGCAATATAGTGGCGATAACTTGTTTTGATTTAACCTGGTCGCCTGTTTCAATAGCGTTAAGCTGGACAATGCCGTTCATTGTTGCTTTTAGCGGGTGCTCCATTTTCATTGCTTCCATAATAGCCACGGTGTCGCCTGCGCTCACCGCGTCGCCTTGTTCTACTAGTAACGCAACAATAACGCCGTCCATCACGGCATTGACTTGCGCCGTTCCCTGCTTAGTTTGATTTACCGCTTTGCTATGGGTGACACAGGTAAACGCAAAGTGTCCCAAACCATCGTCAATAAATAGAATGTCGTCTGTTTTCGCGAAGCACACTCGGCTTCGCTGGTGGTCGCTTTCTACTTCTAGGCTTGTGGCTGAGTGACTGACCAGCGTTAGTGTCGCCTCAGCCTCTGTTTTTGGATGGCAAATGCGAAAGTGCTTACCTTCATCGGTAACTGTTAACGAGGTGGTCACGTCGTTGCAGTAAAGGTCTATAGGGTAGGCCACGCCCGTACTGTGTTGCCACGTTGGAGTGGGGGGACTGAGTACATCATGGTTACTAGTTCGTGGTAGCGTAAATAGTAAAGCTGCCTTAGCTAGCAGCGAGAAAGATGGCGTAAGGCTACCTTGCACGGCTTCGTCTTGAGCATATTGCTCAATGAAAGCGGTGGTTACATCTGAGCCTGCAAACGCTTCACTTTGCACAATGTTTTGTAGAAAGTGCTTGTTCGTATTTATCCCTATAATCTGTGTTTTGCTAAGGGCTCGTGCCATTTTTCGTATTGCGCTAGTGCGGTCATCGGCGTGCACGATTATTTTGGCTAGCATTGGATCGTAGTGACTACTCACTTCCATATTCTTGTAAACGCAGTGGTCAGTTCTGGCATCTGACGCTGGCTGCCATACTTTTACCTTACCGGTTTGCGGCATAAAATGCTGTCGAGGCTCTTCAGCATATAAGCGTACTTCAATAGCGTGACCGCTAATTTGAATGTGTTGTTGCGTTAACGGCAGAGGTTCTTTGCATGCAACGCGCAGCTGCCACTCAACTAAATCCAGACCGGTTACTAATTCGGTTACAGGGTGTTCTACTTGTAGACGAGTGTTCATTTCTAAAAAGTAAAATTGTCTGTCGCTATCTACCAGAAACTCTACTGTGCCTGCACCGCAATATTGGCATGCTTTTGCAGCAGCTACAGCCGCTTCCCCCATGCGTTTGCGCAGTGCATCAGTTACAAAAGGAGAGGGGGCTTCTTCGATAACCTTTTGATGCCGGCGCTGCACAGAACAGTCTCGTTCGCCCAAATAAACTGTGTTGCCGTTATGGTCTGCAAAAATTTGAATTTCGATATGCCTTGGCGCAATCAAGGCTCGCTCTAAAATAAGCTCGTCGTTGCCAAACGCGTTTAGGGCTTCAGAGCGTGCCGTTGAAATTTGGGCGGCTAACTCATCTGCTTCATGCACTAAACGCATGCCTTTACCGCCACCACCCGCGCTAGCTTTAACCATAAGTGGAAAGCCAATGGCTTTGGCTTTTTCTATTAACGTAGTGTCGGTTTGGTCGCTGCCCTCATAGCCGGGTATACAAGGTACATTGGCGTTCAACATTGCAATTTTAGACAAACGCTTGCTTCCCATCAGGGTTATCGCGTCAGCGCTAGGACCTATAAAAACTAAGCCTGCCTGTGCGCATTTGTCGGCAAAATCTGCATTTTCAGATAGAAAACCATATCCTGGATGAATGGAATCCGCCTGTGTCATTAGCGCGGCTTTTATGATTTTTTCGCTATCAAGGTAAGATGAAGTGGGATCAGCAGCGCCAAGGTAAATGGCTTCATCGGCCTGCTGTACATGCAGTGCATTACGATCAGCATCGCTATAAACGGCTACTGTAAAAAAGCCTAGTTTGTGTGCGGTTTTCATAATGCGGCATGCTATCTCGCCGCGATTCGCAATAAGAATTTTCTGTATAATTTGCGTCATAATGTGGTTACTCGCACCAAGAAGGTTTGCGTTTTTGCATAAAGGCTTTGGTTCCCTCTATCCCTTCTTCAGAAGATAGTGACCTAACAAATGCAGCGGCGGCGTCATCAAGAATTTGCTCAAGCGGTGTGTTATTTAACCCTAACAGTAAGCGCTTAGTGTTCGAGTTCGCTTCAGGTGCACATTGCTTTAACTGTTTAATCGCGTTATTTATTTGAGCTTTGATGGAGTGAGCGGAACAAACGCGATGCACTAAACCCAAGTGCAGTGCTTGTTCGGCATTGAGCTTTTCACCCGTTAGCGCTAAACGCTTAGTGTGATCAATGCCTATACGGCCAGCCACAAATGGCGCTATTTGTGCAGGAATAACCCCCAATCCGGTTTCAGGCAGTGCAAAGAAGGCGCTATCGCTCGCAATAGTGATATCGGCAACGCAGGCCAAACCAAATCCACCGCCTAAAACAGCGCCTTCGACTGCCGCTATAACAGGTATTGGGGAATGCTTTACCTGCGTTATCATGCGGCCGAAACTGCGATTAAAATGCCAAATGGTTTCTTCTCGTTCAGACTCATTTAACGACGACAAATGCATGTCAGATATATCGCCACCAGAGCAAAAATTACCTTCACTTCCTACAATGACAACTGCTCGCAAGCTTTCAAGGTTTGCTCCAAAGGTAAAACACTGCATAACTTCTTCAACCAGCGCTAAGTTCATCGCATTTTTTTTATGGGGGCGGTTAAATTGTATGTGCAAGATGCTGTCTTCAAGTTGCACAGAAATCTCTTTAAAATCTACAGAATTTAGCTGGGTAATTTCGTGTTCCATTGCCGCTGCTCCTTAGTCGATATTGGTTTATAGCCGGCCAACGCCAAAGCTGGTGGGATGTAATTGCTTCGTTTTCGCGTGATCGCAAATAGCAAGAACAAATGCAACGATAGAACGGGTATCTCTTGGGTCGATAATGCCGTCATCCCACAGGCGAGCAGAGTTTGCCAGCGCGCGAGATTTCGCCTCCATTACGCTTACGGTATGCTGTTCCAATGCGGTGAGCTTGTCTGAGTCTATGTCGCCGCTTCGCTGCATTTTGGCGTGTGCAACGGTGCGCAGTACACTACCTGCCTGAGCAGGGCCCATTACCGCCACAACCGAACGCGGCCACGAAAACATGAAGTCGGGCTCTATGCCTCGACCAGCCATAGCGTAATTGCCTGCGCCAAACGACCCCGCCAATACAATGCTTATTTTGGGCACGGTGGCGTTAGTAACCGCTTGAATAAGCTTAGCGCCGTGCTTGATTATGCCCGCACGCTCAGACTCGGTGCCGACCAAAAAGCCGGTAGTATTGTGTAAAAACAGTAATGGGGTGCCCGCTTGCTCGCAAAGCTGAATAAACTGCGCTGCTTTAGCTGCCCCTTTTGCCGTAATGGGGGCGTTATTACCTATTACGCCACAAGCTCGCCCTTCAATGGCGATATAACCGCACACCGTACCCATATCAAATTCAGGCTTTACCTCAACGAAATTTGATTTGTCGGCGATACGGGCGATTACCTCGCGTATATCAAAGGGCGTTTTCGCATCTTTAGGCACAATGCCTAGCAGCTCGTCGGACGAATAAGCAGGTGCAGCGTTGCACGGTGGCTTTTCTTCACGGCTATCTTTGTTCCAGTTCAACATTTGTGTTACTTCACGTGCAATGCGAATGCTGTCAGCATCATTTTCTGCTAAAAAGTCAGCAACGCCCGACACCTCACTGTGCATTTCGGCACCGCCAATTTCCTCATCGGTAGCAATTTCGCCGGTAGCTGCCTTAAGCAAAGGGGGGCCTGCCAAATATACCGTTGATTGTTTGCGAATCATGATCACGTAGTCAGACAACCCTGGTTGGTATGCACCGCCCGCGGTTGCACTACCGTGCACCACGGTAATTTGAGGTATGCCAGCCGCCGACAAACGCGCCTGCATGGCAAATCCTGCTGCTGAAAATCCAAACCAGTCGCCTAGGGAAGTAAGGTCGCCTCCCCCGCTTTGCGATAGCGCGATAACCGGTAACTTCTGTTGAAGCGCTATATTATAAAGTCGCAGACGTTTTTTACTGCCAAGTTCGGTAATACTGCCGCCTTTGGTAAGGTAATCGTCAACCATTACCACGCAGCGGGTGTCTGCCACATAACCAATTCCTGCTATCACCCCGCCGCCTGCGGCACTGCCGTCTTTATCGCCTTCTTGCAAATAACCGCATAGGGTAGAAATAGGCAGAAATGGCTTATTGGGGTCAAGTAGTAAAGCTAGTCGGTTTCGCGGTGATAGCAGCCCTTTTTTTTCATAACGCGGCGCTTTTTCTTGGGCATTTTGAATAACGGTTTGCTCAATAGTGCGAAATTCGTTTACTGCCTCTTCCATCGTCGAATAGTTTTGATTAAATGACTCGCTTTTAACGTCAATATTTGAGTGAAATATGGCCATAGATCAGCGTCCTACTTGGGGAGTGTGAGAAGACGCGCTACTGAATGCTTGAAGTTGAGACGCGTTGTTGTATTCGCTGGCAAGCTGCTCGATAAGATGGGCGACTGGTACCACAGAGTGGATGCCGCTTACGCCATGTCCTGCGCTCCACATATCCTTCCACGCGTTGCTGCCGCCTAAATCTAAGTCAACATGTGCTTTTCCTTCAATTAGCGATAAATCTACGCCAGCGCGAGTAATTGATGGTTTTAAAAAGTGACACTTTACGCCGGTAAATGTGTCGGTAAACACCAAGTCGTTTAGGTCTGCGTCTACCAGCATAGTTTTATAATCCGGGTCGACTTCTGCCTCTGTAGTAGCAATAAAGCGCGTGCCCATGTAGCTGTAATTAGCACCTAGTACTTCTGCTGCTCTAACGCCATACCCATCGTTGATTGCTCCTGCTAATACTAGAGGGCCCTGCCAAAATTCTCTAACTTCTCGCACCAGTGCAAACGGGTTTACCTCACCAGCGTGCCCGCCAGCACCTGCAGCAACCAAAATTAACCCATCGGCACCAGCGTCAATGGCTTTTCGTGCATGAGCGACAGTAATTACATCGTGAAACACTATGCCGCCCCACTTATGTACAGCATCGACGATAGATTGCGGATTGCCCTGGCTGGTAATAACGAAGGGGACTTTATGCTTTTTCACTACCTCAAAATCGGCCTGAAGGCGTTTGTTTGATGCGTGAACCACCAGGTTCACAGCAAACGGTGCCACCTTTGCCGTCGGGTCTTTTTGCTTTTCATTTTTAAGCGCTTCAGTAATGGTTGTTAACCACTCATCTAGTGCCGTTTGCGTACGAGTGTTAAAAGCTGGAAAGCTACCAACAATGCCATTTTTACAAGCGTTAATGACTAAGTTAGGACTAGATACTAAAAACATGGGGGCGCAAATAATTGGTAAGCGCATATTTTTATCAAGTAAATCGTGAACAGGTTTTTTCATATTGAGCACAGCGCTATCTACGTTTCGGGAAAATATCCATATACTTGGCAATAATGCCCAGCATCATTTCATCGCTACCGCCTGCTATCGACAATATGCGTGTATCGCGATACGCACGAGCCGCGGGGTTATCCCACATAAAGCCCATACCGCCCCAGTATTGAAGACAGCCATCACTTACCTGCCGCCATAATCGACCACTTTTAAGTTTTGCAATAGACGCTAAATAAGTCGCATCTTTTCCTTCAATATGGTCCTGACAGGCCTGCCATGTTAATGCGCGCAACGCTTCAATTTCACTTTGCAGTTCGGCTAGTTTGAAGTGAACAGTTTGGTTGTTAATGACTGGCTGACCAAAGGTTTGACGGTCTTTAGCCCAGGCAATGGTGTCGTTAATAATGCGCTCCATGCCTTTTAAAGCACTTGCCGCAGCATACATACGCTCTTCCTGAAACTGCATCATTTGCATAGTGAAGCCTTTATTTTCCTCACCAATTAAAAAGCGCTTAGGTACCCGGACGTTATCGAAAAAAATCTGACCCGTGTCGCTGGCGCGCATGCCTAGCTTGTTCAAGGGTTTAGAAATTGTGATACCCGGCGTGTTAAGAGGCACAACAATAAGTGACTTATTGGCATGTACTTGCCCGTCGCTGGTGTTTGCTAACAAGCAGATCCAGTCGGCTTGCGTGGCGTTTGTTATCCACATTTTGGTGCCGTTGATAACGTAGTCATCGCCATCTGAGCGGGCAGAGGTTTTCAGGCCTGCCACATCAGACCCTGCGCCCGGCTCGCTTACCCCAATGCAGGTAACCATATCGCCTGCAATAGCCGGTGCTAAAAATTCGCGCTTAAGCTCATCGCTGCCAAAACGGGCTAGGGCAGGGGTAGCCATATCGGTTTGCACCCCAATGGCCATAGGGATAGACCCGCCATAAGCGCGACCTATTTCTTCTGCAAACACAAGATTGTAGCTATAATCTAAACTCGAGCCGCCATATGGTTCAGGTTTTTGAATACCTAACAGCCCTAAGTTGCCCATTTTTTTAAATAAAGTATGAAGCGGGGCAATGCCTTCGTGTTCCCATTCGTCAATAAACGGGTCCATTTCTTGGTTTACAAAATCGTGGACCGTTTTTCTAAGTGCATCGTGCTCTTCAGTAAATTGCATATTTAATCTCTACAAAATTGTGACCTTCCTCATAGTAATTTTGCGAAAATAATGTTAACAGTGTGACTTAGGACATTTAATTGGCCAATCGGGCCAAAGTGGCGAGATCAGAATGGAGCGCTGCAAAGAGGAAAACATGCTTAAACACGTAACCTTATACGCCAGCGAAAACACCATGGGCCTAAGTATGGGGCTTACTCACGATGTGCTTAAGTTTGCATCTGACTTGCAACTCAAGTTATTGGGTAGTCCTATAGCTGTTAAGTTGGTAACCATTGACGGCCTACCCACCACTACGTTTAGCGGATTGGCGATAACACCAGATAGTGCGCTAGCCGAAATAGATGAGACCGACTTAGTAATTTTGCACAGTGTGTGGGGTGATATTGCGCCTTTGCTAACGCAGCAAGCGGCGCTATACCCTAAGTTGCAACAGTGGCACAGCAGAGGCATTCCAATAATGGCCGCTGCCACAGGCGCCTTCTTTTTAGCGCAGGCAGGACTATTAAACGACAGAATGGGCACTACGCACTGGCACAAGCAAGCCCACTTTGCTAGGGCGTTCCCCAAAGTAAACTTAATGGCAGACCGGTTTATTACTGCCACTGGTGAGCTGTATTGCTCGGCAGGGCTAAATGCGGCATTAGAAATCATTGTTTTTTTAATATCGCGGTTAAGTTGCAAGGCGGTAGGCGAGGCAATAGAGCAGGCATTTCTTGTCGACTTTCGGCGCGGTGTAACGTTAGAAACTACGTCGCTTAACCATCAAACCTACCATCAAGATGATAACATTCTAAATATTCAGCAATGGCTGGAAATACACTTTGCTGAAAAAGTCACGATTGGTGAAATGGCAGCGCGCATCAATATGACAGAGCGTACGTTTAAGCGCAGGTTTAAAGAAGCCACAGGTGAAACCCCGTTAGGCTATATTCAGCAGCTAAGAATAGAGCAGGGGAAAGAACTCTTAAAGCACAGTGATAAAAGCGCAGAAGAAATAGCATGGGCCGTAGGGTATCAAGATCCAGGGCATTTCAACCGGCTATTTAAACGTACTTTTGGAATGAATATCTCACGTTGGCGCGATATCTATCAGCATACAATAAGCAGAAAATAACGAGCAATGTGCGAGTGGAGTAGATTAATATGCTAACTGCGTTATGTTATTGTAAACGCAAAATTCCTCATAAGTACTACCTTGACGTTGCGTTACACAAAATTCTACCAGCCCTTAAGGGCAGTTAACTCAGCACACTTTAGTCGGTGTATCTACTGCGGCTGCGAAGCGGCCCGGCAAGATTTTATCCCACCCATAACATTCATTCACGACTGGCAAAGCGGCCACTTACAGGCCGACTTCATTTCCGTGCCTTCATGCAACGAATGCTTCGACCTGCTAAAGAACGAAAACAACGGCACCCTAGAACCCAGAATAACCGTGCTAAAAAAGCGATTGGCAGAAAAATACAAAAAGGCCATTCGGGTATATAACCACTGGAGCATGGAAGAAATTGAAGAAATGGATGCGGCATTTCAAATAAGCTTAAAAGGCGGTATGCGTTTAGGCAAAGAAACCCTGTCACGGCTTAAATTTGCTGGGTTCGACTACGAAATAAACGGCAGCACAACGCGGGTGGCAAAACCCCAGCACCAGGTGTTTAACGTATTCGATGAAGAATTTAGCAGCTTTAGAGAAGCGCTAGCCTTTGCCAGCGCCACCTACCAAATAAAGAAAAGCCGGCTAAGCCAGCTTTATTTCGACAATGACGAAAGCTTTGATAGGGCGATTGAGGTTTTTCATGGGTTGGTTGAGGGTAGGCCATGAAAATTTAATTGATGGTTTTGCGCGCCGGAGTCAGAGGTTCGAACCCTATCGGCGCACCATTATTCTTGACCGTTTTTTAAGAAGTACAATTCAGAAAACCCCATTTTTACAAATTCGGTATCTCTGAAGTTTCTTACGGTTTTTTTGTCTTTACTGATAGCGGCAAGTTGCTGTTCAGTTTGCAGGAACTGGGAAAGGTCTATTCCCTCAGCATCGGCCACGGCTTCATGCATATTTTGATGGCGGCTGTAAGAAAAATTTATCTCTTTTGCCACACCTTTAAACTTATAACGTACTTTATGGGCCATGTTCTACTCACGTTGGTCGATGTAATTCAAAAACTGTTTAACCGCTATTATAAACTCAATTAGCGCCAATAATTACCGTATTAAAAAAAGCGGGCGACAAAACCACAGCGCGAGGTGTTCGAAGAAGAATTTAGTCGCTTTAAAGATGCGCTGGCCTTTGCCTGCGCTACTTACAAAATAAAGAATAGTCGACTAAGCCAGCTTTATTTTGATAATGATTAAAGCTTTGATAGGGCGATTGGGGCTTTTCATGGTTTGATCAATAAAGGATAAATACTTTAGATTGCTATGATGTTTTAAACTAAACATCAATATTACTTACCTAAAATACGAGGGATGTATGGGGCCTGATTTCGAAAATAGTAAAGTACTCCTAATGAGGGGACCTGTTGAATTGATCAGCGAGGGATATGCTGGAATTGGGTGGGGACAATTTCAGCTTTGCAATTTTACCACTGCTGATGAGTTATATAAGCATCTTGAAAGCACACAACAAAGTGTGGGGCGTAGCGGTAATCAACTGCGTCGATTCATTGAAGTTAAGCAGGGCGATATCATTGTGGTGCCAGCGCCTGCCCGTATATACATAGGAATCGCTACTGGCAAGAAACAATTCTGCGCAGACAAACCGTGGGGCGAAAACCAAATAAAAGTAGATTTTCCCTGCGATGCTGAAAACGAGCCAATTTCTATCGCACGTACAGACTTGAAACAAGGTTTACAGTCTAGGCTGCGTATACGTTTGACCGTCGCTGACTTAGACTACTTCAAAGATGAAATAATAGAGCGTTACAACGACATTAAAAACAATGTGAGCAGCGGTGCCTTATCAAAAATTAATAAGCAGAGCGGTGAAGTATTAGAGCAATTTAAGGCAAAACTGTTAGATAACCTTCGAAATAGAAATCATTACTTGGAAGCTGGTGGGCAAGGGTTAGAACACCTTGTGAAAGAACTGCTCGAACTTGAGGGTTACACAGCCGTTATACCTAGTAAACAAAGTCACGAGGTTGGCGTTGATGTTGATATCGAGGCACAGTCACGTAACCCATTCATTACGCAAGATCTACTGATTCAAGTGAAAGATCACGTAGGCTATACGGATAAGCATGCCATCGAGCAGATAGGGAAAGCTAAGAAAGAAGATGACTGCTATAGATGGGTAGTATCTTTGGCTGATTTTAGTAAGGATGCAAAAGACTGCGCTGTTAAATTTAACGTTAAGCTGATGAGCGGAACTGAATTTGTCGACTGGCTAGCCGAGCGCTGGCAAGATTTATCCCCAACAACCCAGCAAAAGCTTGGTATCGCTTCAGTGCCGCAGCTTGTTTTTTAAATGACGTAATTGATTGATGTAAAGAGCCCCAGCCTCTAACAATACAAAACTCTATACAGCGAGGTGTTTTGCACTCCGGAGGCAAAGGTTGCGTGTTCGGGTTTACTCTGTGTAACGGCATTTAGGGAAACTAGCACATCCTAGGAACGTTTTGCCCGAGTTTACGCCCCGCTTTGCAACTCTCTCAATCAAGTTGCTTCCGCAACGAGGGCAAAAAGCTTGTTTCTCTTCGGGTATGGCAACAGGCGATTGAACATCTCGAATTAATGCTGAAAGTTCATTTCCACCTATAAGAAATATAGGCTTGCCGGCTGCAAAACTATACGCTTCCTGAGTAAATTTCCCCGAACAAATGATATTGATTTGATTAGCATTGCTGGCAGCAAGTACACCATACATTTCACGAACAACATTTACGCCTACTTTCTGAGCTTTCCATTGCTTGCATTGAACAAGTGAGATATTTCCGTTCTTTCTTAGCTCTAAGTCGATACCGCCGTCTGGTCCGAATCCACCTTCAGTAACCTGGTACCCAAGTCTTCTGTAAGCTTCTGCAACAAGCTCTTCAAAATTTCTCCAGTGAAGTTGTCGAATTGAGTTTAAGTTAGTTTGCTGGTCTAACAATTCTACTTTTCTGCGGGTGTTTAGAAACGCCAGAGGCGCTAAAAGTAGGAATACAATACTGAAAAAGGGAGCAGGCACTGCTATTGCATTTAAAACAATATTTAAAAACTGATTATTAGTTTCTATAGATGGGATGATAAGTCCCATTACAATATAAACGACTGCAGCGGTTACAACAGATACCCACCATGGAGCTTGTAAAAGAAACTCTGAAATAGAATGGCTTTTTCGGGGCATAATCAAACATCCTTGTTCTGGTGTACTACTGTAGGTTAATACCAGCTAACCTTTCATAGGGTATTTAAATTCAGCAGTAGGTATTAACCTTAGTCATTTAATAATTTCCAAGTCACATTCATCGGGGTTTCACTCTCATGTTTAACGTATTGCACTTCGCCATAGAACATAAAAGGTGAGGCCGTTTTCCCTCTCAATCTACTCTCTCGAACGAAAAGGTAAACGCGACTGCCCAATTTCTGGTGCTCAATTATTTCTCTTCCACGCCTGTTACTTGGTGAAGTGCTATTTTGCGACTGCCAATGAAAATGTTTATCGTCAATAAAGTAATCATGGTATTGATGTTCGCTGCCTTTTCCTTGTTTATTTAGAGTAACTAACAAAATCTGAACATTTTTCTCTTTAAGGACTACGTGACCGGATTGCCAGTTTCCAGGATTAAACTCTTCGTTGAAAAGCGGTGGGATTTCTTCACGCATTAGCTCTTGCCCAACAAAAAGCTCTAACGGGTCTACTTTTCCCTTTAAGCGTGCAAACGTCACCATTTCTTCACTTGCTATGATATCGCCATAGTCTGGGTTGGCAGCCCTTAAGGTATAAGAACCATCCGGGTTTTTAAGTACCTTTCTTAGCAAGTACTGATTATCGCCCGTTTCATCCTGCCTCTCGATAGCAACAGTTGTGTTGCTAATACTGCCAGCATTATTCGGTGTGATTTGCTCTAAGAGCAAGTAGTCACCATCATAAATAGGGTTCTTACCACCGTTCATCGAGTTACCAGATGCGCGAGCAATGAAGTGGCGCGAATTATCTATATTCCCATAGCCGTATGGTGCATTTACAAGTTCAGACGCCTCCGCATTACCCGTTTTGAAATGTCCGCAAGCTATTTTAATGTCAGGGAAAAAGGGAAGCTGCACTTTTTCAGGAAACTGGACAACATTATTTGTAGAGGGAGTAGTTATAGACAGCCTTTTATGTTTGTAACTAGCAAGGCGCTGTTTATTAATCTCAACGGTCATTGCTAAAAATAAATCATGTTGAACTGCTGAAATACTTTGTTTGAAATGAAATTGCTGATTACTAATGTCAAACCAAGCAACCTTTGATTCAGGCTCTTCAGTACACCAAAACTTAATCGGATTACTACGCCAATGGGCTCGCCATTCCGATTTACTTAGCGACTCTAGTCGCTGTTTGCTTTCTGGCAAATCAGAAATCCACTCTGGATTATCTAAAAACCACTGTCGGGCCCACTCTGCTAAATCATCAACGCTTACCTGAGATTGAAATGCTTTATGTTCAATCAGCGAGGCAAGTAACACCAGCTTGTAGCACTTCGAAGTACGAGTAACAGCTAGGTCTTTAAACCACTGTAGGTGCTCTTCAAGCACTTCCAGTTCGTCAGCGTCAAGGTCGCCCTTGCTGTCAACAAACTCCCACCACGATCCTCTATTTCGTCTTAGTTTTTCCAAGCTAGCGCCCGATTTATAAAACTCAGTGTACGTAGGCCTTCTGCCTAGCGTTTCTTTCAACCTGTCATATTGAATATCGAGCTCGTCTTGAGAAATGCTTGTAAGGAAATCGATAAACTCTAAGTCGAAGTTAACATAACACCCGTCTGGAAGAAGTTTGTTTGCATTTTTGGCAAGGTCGACTATTTTTCTGCGGTTTTGCGGTCCATCTATAATGCTAGCAAACAACATTTCGGGGCGGTTTAAAAAGCTATGATGATTACCCACAAAATCTAAAATAATTAGCCTGTCCTTTCCTTCGCTTTTACGAAGACCGCGGCCCATCTGTTGTAAAAAAAGGATTTTTGATTCAGTAGGTCTAAGCATTAATACGGTATCGATCTTCGGTAAATCAACGCCTTCGTTGAATAGGTCTACCGAAAATAAAATTTTGATATCGCCGTTGTTGAGCTTCTCTAATGCCTCACTACGCGTAAGTGACGAGTCTGAGTGAACGCTGGCAGCTTCGATTCCTTGTTGATTGAAGTAATCTGCCATGTAGTCAGCGTGTTTCCGTGACACGCAAAACGCCAGTGATACGTCCTGCGACTTTACTTTCCACTCAGAAAGCACATGTTTTGCACGACCTTTAGTCGCTAATTTGTTGGATAGTTTTTCTGGGTCGAACTTACCATTGCGCCAGGGTAGGTGTTCGTAATCTACTTCCTTGTCGAATATTCCGAAGTAAGTAAAAGGGCACAACGCCTCTGCTTTTACGCCGTCAAACAAGTCTTGTTGATAAATAAGATTGTTGTCGCATAGCTTAAGGATATCGCTCCCGTCAGTTCTGTGAGGTGTTGCGGTTAATCCTAATAAAAATGAAGGGCTAAAATGTTCCAGTAAACGTTGATAACCACCCGCTGCAGCGTGATGAAACTCGTCTACAACAATATAATCGAAAGCAGTAACAGGAAACTTAGCTAGATGAGTGAGCTGTCCGATGGTTTGGATAGAGGCAAACAAAAAGTCATACTCTTCATCCTTCTGTTTTCCGCTGTATCTGCCTACCTTTTTGTTCGGGTGTATTTTAAGAAAGCTAGCCTCAGCTTGAAGTAAGATCTCTTCTCGATGTGCTACAAAAAGTACTTTTTTAGATTCAGCCTGCGCAGCGTCAAAGGCTGCTAGGTAGGTTTTACCCATACCGGTGGCTAGTACAACTAAACCTTTCTGAATTCCTTCTTCTCGAGCCAGTTTGAGTGCCGCTAATGCAGTTACTTGGTGCTCTCTTGGCTCCGGAATTTCATGCTCGTCTTCATCTGGTAATGATGCGGAAGACTGAATTGGCGTAACGACTCTCGCTGTGTTGTATCTAATTTCATAGTCAGCTATTAAGTCGTAAGTTAATGGCTTAACTTGGGGTAATGTGAAGAGATAGTGGTACTGCTCTCGAATTTCTTCAATTCGGGCTATGCCTTCTTTGTCGTTATCATTTGGGTAATCAATTCGATAGTTCCATTCTATACCGTCGGTAAGGGCAGTTTTACTGATGTTACTAGAGCCAACGAACGCTCTGGCTGAAATTAGCGCTTCGCCACTATTTTTGACAAAAATGTATGACTTTAAATGAAAGCTGGTGGCCTGCTTGCTTTCAAAGATTTGGATGTCAGCGCCTCGCTCCTTAAGCAACATCAAACGCTTTAAGGCTTGTGGTTCAGTTATGTTCATATAGTCTGAAGTCAGCAATGACAACTTCACATCGCGTTCTTCTGAATTCATCGCATCTTCAATGTCTTGAATGATAAGGCTTAGCCCTGACATACGAATAAACGAAACTGCTATTTCTATACTCGTCGCGTTTTTTAGGGCATCGCGAATTTCATGTAGAAGGTATTGCTGGTTTCTACCGGTAACCAAATAATTTGTAGCAGTCATTATCTCTTCACCACTTCAACCGTAACCCACTTCACATCATCTCGCTTTAAACCATCCTGACTCGGAACAGGGTTTAAGTTGCGTGCAGTTAGGCCGATGCTTTTCGCCAAAGTCGCTAACTCTTCATAGCTTACAGGGTGCATGGGCCGTGCTTCATCATTTGGACCGAACCGAAGGCTTATGTATAGTGTTCCATTTTCTGAAAGCAATTCTGCTAACCTTTTTAACGTGGGTGGCCTTTCATATTTAGGCAAGTGCATCCATACCGCTGAAAGCAGTATTAGGTCGTATGTGTTTGGTTTTTGGGGTAGGGCGGTAAGCGCGGGTAAGCTGGCGTTACACCATGTAACACTGTTATGTGAATTGGCTTGTGCTAAGTTTCTTAGCTCATCGGCAGGCTCTGCAGCTATTACTTTCCATCCTTGTTTGGCTAACCAGTTGGCGTCGCGGCCACTGCCAGCGCCTACGTCTAACGCATTGCCTGTATTGGCTTTTTGTAAAAATGCTTTCCAATCGCCATGTACATTTTCGGCGTCTACCGAATTGTACAAATCGAAGTAGTGCTGTGCTTTTTCGCTGTAGTGTTCAATTGTTTTTGTCACTATGAACAGAGTCCCTTCATTGTTTAATCTAATTTACCGCATGCCCAAAAACTCGGCTAGTCGCTCAACCTACCAAAATTTTGATCCAGCGCAAAGATTAAAGTACACCACCCAGTATACATTAGCTATTAACCTTGGCGCTTTCGCCACTTTTCACCTTTATTGATAAACCACAGGGAGCGTCACTGTGAAAAAAACGCCGTTTATTCTATCCATTATGTTCGTTGTGTTTTTAATTGTGGTTTTTAGTACTGTTTTCAGTGGCCCTGAAAATGTCGATGTGGTGTCAGGGAATGGCCGCATTGAAGCTACTGAAATTGGCATTTCTGCAAAAGTAGCAGGGCGTGTAGAAGAAATTTATGTCAGCGAAGGAGACAGAGTAACGGCGGGCGATGTGGTCGCCAAACTCGATACCACCACCATTAATAGCCAGCTTCAGCAGGCCAAGGCACAGCACCAGCAAGCCAAAAGTGCGGTAGAAGCTGCAAATATGGCTGTTGCACAGCGCCAAAGTGAAAAGTCAGCGCTTGAAGCCGCGCTGCTGCAAACTAAAGCCGAGCTAAAAGCAGCTGAAGCTCATGCTGCCCGTACTAATGAATTGGCAAAAACAGGCGCCGTGTCTAAACAATTGGCAGAAGATAACCTTACCAATGTTGAAAGCGCAAAGGCGGCGGTAAATGCAGCTAAGGCTCGTTTGACAGCGGCTGACGCCACCATTGAAGCTTCGCGCGCGCAATACTACTCGGCACAAGCAGCGGTCAGCGCTGCCAATGCCACTATTGCGCAAATCCAATCTGAAATTAACGATATGGTGTTAAAAGCAGCACGTAATGGGCGTATTCAATACCGCGTAGTGGAGCCTGGCGAAGTTGTTAGTGCAGGTGGGCGTGTACTTAGTTTGGTCGACCTAACAAACGTATACATGACATTCTTTTTGCCTGCTTCGCAGGTGGGCAAGCTTACTATGGGCGGTGAAGCACTTATTGTGCTAGATGCCGCGCCCGACATCGCTATTCCGGCCACCATTTCTTACGTTGCCGACGTAGCGCAATTTACTCCTAAGTCGGTTGAAACCCAAAGTGAGCGAGAAAAACTTATGTTTAGGGTTAAAGCGCAAATTCCTGAAAACTTATTAAAGCAGCACATTGAAAAAGTGAAAACAGGGTTGCCGGGTGAAGTATGGGTAAAGCTAAACGATACCGCTGAATGGCCTAGCGACCTACCTGAGCTTGTCGACTAATGGGCAACATTATTGAATGCAATTCGCTAACGGTTCGCTACAAAAGCACCACAGCTATTCACAATCTTGCGCTTTCTATTCCCGCGGGCCTAACGGTAGGCGTAATTGGCCCTGATGGCGTGGGCAAATCTACGTTGCTGTCGCTTATTGCTGGTGAGCGAGTTATGCAAAAGGGGCAGTTGCAGGTTCTTGGTGGCGATATGCGTGATGAAAAACACCGCACCGCGATATGTTCTGATATTGCATACATGCCACAAGGCTTAGGCAAAAACTTATATCCCACGCTGTCTGTAGAAGAAAACTTACAGTTTTTTGCCAAACTTTTTGGGCACAATCGTGCTCAGCGTCGTGCACGAATAGATATCCTTACCAAACGAACCGGACTTTATCCATTTTTATCGCGCCCAGCCGGCAAGTTGTCGGGTGGTATGAAGCAAAAACTGGGGTTATGCTGTGCCTTAATACACGATCCCCGCCTGCTTATTCTAGACGAACCCACTACAGGGGTAGACCCCCTTGCCCGCAGTCAATTTTGGTCGCTTATTAAAGATATCCGCAAAGCCCAGCCGAATATTACGGTACTGGTAGCTACGGCCTATATGGATGAAGCCCAACAGTTTGATCATCTAATAGCGTTAAATGCAGGTGAAATACTGGCAAGCGGCTCGCCAGCGTCATTGCTTGAAGAAACGCAAACCACTAATTTAGAAGCTGCATTTATTGCGCTTTTGCCCGCAGACGCAAAGCAGCAGCATCGCAACGTAGTTGTGCAGCCTTATAAAGCTAGTGAGCATACCCAAACCGCTATTGAAGCTAAAAATCTTACTATGAAGTTTGGCGATTTTACGGCAGTAAATAACGTTAGCTTTACTATTGGGAAAGGCGAAATTTTTGGCTTTCTAGGGTCGAATGGCTGTGGTAAGTCTACCACCATGAAAATGCTTACTGGCCTGTTGCCGCAAACCTCTGGCGAGGCATGGTTGCTGGGCAGCCCGCTTGCTGCTAACGATATTAACACCCGCTACCGCGTAGGTTATATGTCGCAAAGCTTTTCTTTGTATACCGAATTAACCGTTCGGCAAAACCTTACGCTTCATGCCAAGCTATTCAAAGTAGCTAGCAAGATACTAGATTCGCGGGTAGATGAAATGCTTAATCGCTTTGCCTTAAGCCATCATCAACACAGCCTACCAAACGACCTTCCGCTAGGTATTCGCCAGCGTTTGTCATTGGCCGTGGCCATGGTTCATAAACCTGAAGTATTAATATTAGATGAACCCACTTCTGGCGTCGATCCAGTTGCCCGAGATAACTTTTGGCAGTTGCTTATTTCTCTGGCGCGAAAAGACGGCGTAACCATTTTTATTTCTACACACTTTATGAACGAGGCAGTACGCTGCGATAGAATTTCCCTAATGCATGCAGGCGAAGTGCTGGTAACCGATACACCGCAAGCCATAAAAGCGTCTAAATCTGCCGATACGTTAGAGCAAGCGTTTATCGATTATTTAGTTGAAGCGCAAACACCTGAGAACCAAACACAAAACACTGAGCAAAGTGCACCAGAAGGTGTTAGCGCAGATAAAGCCACGCCACCGAATAAACGTGCAAAAGGCTTACGGCGATTGTTAAGCTATGCCTCGCGTGAAACCCTTGAGCTTATCCGCGACCCCATTCGCTTAACCATGTCGTTCTTAGGCAGCATGGTGTTAATGGTAGTTATTGGCTATGGCATTACTATGGACGTTGATGACTTAAGCTATGCGGTATTCGATCGCGATCAAACTTCCACTAGTCTTAACTATCGCAGTGCTTTATCAGGCTCGCGCTATTTCAATGAACAGCCAGTCATTACCAGCTATGCCGATATGGACCGGCGAATGAAAAGCGGAGAGCTTTCATTGGCTGTGGAAATTCCCCCCGAATTTAGCCAAAAACTGCATAAAGGCGAACAAGTGGAAATAGGGGCATGGATTGATGGGTCTATGCCCTCAAGGGCCGAAACTATACAGGGTTATGTAACAGGTATTCACCTGAAATGGCTTTTGCAGCAAGCCTCACAAGCTAGCCAAGTGCAGTCGACTAGCAGTATTAATGTGGAATCACGCTATTTGTATAACCCAGATGTTCGCAGCTTAGTGGCCATTGTACCTGCGGTAATGCCCATGCTGTTGTTGATGATACCTGCGCTTTTAACGTCGTTGGCGGTGGTGCGCGAAAAAGAGCTGGGTTCGATAATCAACTTATATGTTACACCAGTTACACGCATAGAGTTTTTGTTGGGTAAGCAACTTCCTTATATCGCTACCTCATTTGTTAGCTTCTTGCTGTTGGTTGCTATGGCGGTGTGGCTTTTCGACATTCCACTGAAAGGGGATGTGATAGTGCTATGCCTTATAACGCTGTTATTTGTTACTTTTTCCACTAGCTTTGGTTTGTTGGCTTCGGTTTTTACTAACAGTCAAATTGCCGCTATTTTGCTTACCACTATTGGCACTATGGTACCTGCCGTTCAGTTTGCGGGCATGATAACGCCGGTTTCTGCCTTAGAAGGGGCAGGGCGCGTAATAGGAGAGCTTCACCCTATTAGTTATTTTTTAACTGCTAGCAGGGGAATATTTAGCAAAGGGTTAGGTTTTGGAACCCTTGACTTTGCCGTGTTTGCCATAGCTATTTCTATACCAATTACACTGTGGCTTGCCACTGTTTTGTTACGCAAACAGGAGCGATGAACCGTGGATATTAAAAATGTAGGCCAGCTAGGTGTAAAAGAACTTTGGAGCTTATGGCGCGACCCAGCCATGCTTATTCTTATTGTGTATGTGTTTACGGTAAACATCTACACGGCGGCCACTGCGGTACCTGAATCTTTGCACAACGCGCCCATTGCCTTTGTCGATCACGACAATTCGCAGATGTCTAAGCGGGTAATAGATGCCTTTTATCCTCCTTATTTTTTAGCGCCAGATATTATTGAAAGTAATGAGGCCGACACGTATTTAGACACGGGCAAGTATACCTTTGTTGTGACCATTCCCCCAGAATTTGAAAAAGATATTATGGCTGGGCTACAGCCCGATGTTCAGGTCAACGTTGATGCAACACGTATTAGCCAGGCGTTTACTGGTAATGGTTACATCACAGAAATAATCACCAGTGAAGTGAATACTTATTTACAGGGTTATAAATCCGACATCGATTACCCTGTCGAGTTGATCATGCGAGCCCGATTTAATCCAGCGCTAGAAGGTTTTTGGTTTGGCTCTGTGATGGAGCTCATTAATGCGGTAACAATGATCGCCATAATTCTGTCTGGGGCTGCGCTTATTAGAGAAAAAGAGCGTGGCACTATAGAGCACCTGCTGGCTATGCCAGTTTCAGACAGTGAAATTATGCTGTCTAAAATATTAGCCTCGGGAGTAGTGGTTTGGGTTACTACTTTGTTTTCTGCTTATTTTATTATTCAGTGGGTACTCGCCGTCCCCATTAACGGCGAAATATGGCTTTTCATGGTGGCTGTTGCCCTACAATTATTCGCCGTCTCGAGTATGGGTATTTTCATGGCTACCATTGCGCGATCTATGCCACAGTTCGGATTGTTACTTATATTAGTTTTACTGCCCCTACAGTTGCTATCTGGTGGGGTAACACCAAGAGAAAGCATGCCTGGGTTTATCCAAAACACCATGCTACTTATGCCAAACACGCACTTTGTGATGGTATCGCAAGGGGTACTGTATCGCGGTGCCGAGCTAAGTGTGGTGTACCCTCAACTTATTGCGCTATTTGCTATTGGGTGCATATTTTACTTTATCGCTTTAAAGCGTTTTAAAAGCACCATTGGCAGCATGGCGTAGCGTTAGCAAGTTGAACACGGTAATGTAAATAGCAATAATTATCATTTAAATTTGGTTTTCTTTAATTTATACTGCGTGCGAAAAATAACCCAACACGCTTAACGAAAAAGTTAAAAACAGAGAAAACCATGAAACTATCTAGCCTATTTGCACTAACGCCACTTGCCCTTGCGCTGTCAGTACAAGCGCAAACACCCCAAACAAATACTGACGACGTTAAAGAAGCCGACGTAGAAAAAATTCGTATTGTTGGCGTTCGTCAAAACCGCGTAAGCCGCGGTGCTACGGGCTTAACCATGGAAGTCAGCGAAACGCCGCAGTCTATAAGTATTCTTTCTGAAGACTTAATGCAGTCGTTTGGTGCGTTTAATATTAACGATGCGCTAAAGCTAGCGCCGGGTATTAACGTAGAAGAGTGGGAAACCAACCGTACCAACTACACGGCCCGTGGTTTTGAAATTAAGAATACCCAGATAGACGGTGTGGGCCTGCCGAACGACTGGGGTATTGTTACCGGTTCGGTAGAAGCGTATGGCTACGAAGAAATTGAAGTGATTCGTGGTGCCAACGGCCTGCTAACCGGGGTAGGTAATGCGTCGGGTACCATTAACTATGTGCGCAAGCGCCCCACCAATGAAGAAGGCGGTGAAATTGGTGCAAGTATTGGCTCTTATAACTTTAAGCGCGTGCAGGGCGACTATTCTATGCTGCTTACTGAAGACGGCAGCTGGGCAGCCCGCGTAGTGGGTAGTGTTGAAGATAAAGAGTCGCACCTTGATGGCCTAGAGAACGACCGCAGCTTTGTTTATGGTGTTATTGACGGGCAGCTAACCGATAACGCCACGGTAACGTTTGGGCTGTCGTATCAAGATGCCAATACCGACGGCAACACCTGGGGCGGGCTAGTGTTTAACTACACCGACGGCACGCAAGCCGAGTGGGACATTAACGACACTACCACACAAGAGTGGACGAAATGGGATACCGAAACGACCAATGCGTTTGTTGAACTAGACTATGTGTTCGACAACGACTGGCAGCTACTGCTTAGCTATAACTACCGCGATTTTGAAGATCAGAGCAAGCTGTTTTACGCCTATGGCGCTATTGATAAAGACACCGGCCTAGGCCTTGTTGGCTGGCCAGGTCGCTACGATTCAGAGCGCGATTCTCACCTAGTAGAAGGCCGTGTATTTGGCGATTTTGAATTATTTGGTCGCAACCACGAAGTGAACTTTGGTGTAAGTCACGCTACTAGCGACGATGTGTCTTTTGTTCATGCATTTGATTATGCTACTACGCCTGCCTATGGCCCAACGCCTGCGTTCCCTTATGCGTTAGATGCCATTGCAGAGCCTGATTGGCTTGCGGCTGCCGAGTACTCAAACATAGAACAAACGCTAACCCGTTATTTCGGTTCTGCACGTTTCAGCGTTACCGATGAAATGCATGTTATTGCTGGTTTCAACGCTATTGATTTTGAGCGCACAGGGCAAAACGCTGGTGCGGTTATCGATAACTCAGAAAGCGAAGCCAGCCCCTACGTTGGTGCTACCTACGCGGTAACTGAAGATGTGAACGCGTATGTAAGTTATTCAGATGTGTACCAGCCGCAAGAGCAATACGACATTAACGGCCAATACCTAGACCCAACAAAAGGTCAAAACTTTGAGACGGGTGTTAAAGCCCAGTGGTTCGACGACCGTTTATTAACTACATTCGCTTACTTTACTGCAGAGCAAGACAACCTAGCCGCCTACGCTGGAACCAACCCAGAAACGCTACAATATTACTATGAAGGTGTGTCGGTAGAGTCTGATGGTTTTGAAATTGAAGTGGCGGGGCAGGTAACCGATGCACTGCGTGTTAATGCGTCTTATACCGCTATCGACGTAGAAGACGAGCAAGGTAACGATGCTAACCTATGGGCGCCGCGCGACGTAGTAACCTTCCAGCTAGCGTACACAGTACCGCAAGCACCAGAGGTAGAAGTAGGCTTTGGTGGTCGTTGGCAGTCTGAGATAAGTAATGTTGATTATAACGTTGAACAAGGTGCGTATTTCTTAGGCAATGTGTACGCATCCCGTGCATTTACTGAAGACCTAACCGTTCGCATGAACATCAACAATATCTTTGATAAGAAGTACATCAACAGCTTACACACCGTAGGTTACTACGGTGCAGGTATTAACGCGCAGCTAAGTGCTTCGTATAGCTTTTAATTAGCCAACTATCGCTTGGCTATCAGCAAGGGGAAGCTCTACGGTGAACGTGGTGCCTTCTCCTTCCTTACTCTCTACTGAAATACTGCCATTGTGTTTCTCAACTATGCCGTGGCTAATGGCTAAACCAAGCCCCGTGCCCGTGCCCACTTCTTTTGTGGTGAAAAAAGGTTGAAACAGCTTAGTTAAGTTATCTGGCGAGATTCCGCAACCATTGTCTGCAACGTGAATTTTTACTGACGCATCTAGCGGCGCGGGTGGCCACTACCCCCAAATTGCTTGACAGCTTTTTAAAGCTTGATGCCATACACGAACGTAAAAAAGTGTGTAAAAAAGCAGGAATGAATGGCGAATAACAGTGTAGGCTTAAAGCTGCATGTAATAGCTATCGGCTAAATTACAAGCGCCTTGCTTAATATTTGGGCGTTTGCTAATGTGATGTCATATCAAAGAAAAAGGACCTTTTATGAAACACGCATCAATGGCTTCACTCTCGTCTGTTTTTAAGGCGCTTGGCACTGCTTTGCTACTTTCTGCATCAGGCTTTTCGCTTGCCCAAGCAGACAAGCCAGAAACGGATAAAAAGAGCATGGAGCGAATAGAGGTTGCAGGGCAGAAAACTATTGCTCAGCTTAAAAATGCGTTTGATAAACAACGGTTTGAATTTTTAGATTTATATAACACCATCAACGAGACGGCTAAGTATGACGTGCTGTGTAGCTATCACCGTCCGATAGGGTCGAAGATAGCCAAAAAACAATGTGAGCCACGTTATTTGAAAGATTTTCGTGCTATCGCAACGCAAACGGCAATAATGTCGTCTTCTGCCCCCGGCTTTGATATCAGCCGTCTTCCGACAGATGATCACATCATTTTCCTCACAAAGGATCAGCGCGAAGATGCTTTTGAGCATGTGGCAGCGCTAGTAGCTACGCACCCTGAATTGTACGAAAGCTTCTCAAAGCTAGATGCGCTACATCAGCATATCGAAGAACGTAAAGAGCAAACGCGAAGCGGCGAATAGCTTTCTTGCTACAAGCTAAATTAAAACGCGGCCTATCTTATGTTAGGCCGCGTTTTTATCGTTAGACTTGTTTAAACACCAACACACCAAACTGACGAGGCAAACCAGGTGCCGCTAATCGAGCATCGCTTCCTTCAATGCTGCCTGTATCAATCTACACTTTCCAACAATCGCCAAAACAACATTATCCTAAAGGCTAATATAAATTTTGCCTAATGAGTGATAATTATCTCATCAAGGTGTATTTTTTAGTTTATCTATTCTAATTTTAAGATGCTTATTAGATTGGGTGTCTCATATTCTTTTAGCCGTCGCTAATAGGCATTAGTTTCCTACGCCAATAATAAAAATATTGAAACCATATAAAAAACAACACGTCTTGAAGGAGAAACACAGTGGATCAAGGTAACTTCCCTAAGGGGAAAAAACTTAATCGAATAACCTCAGCCGTTATTGCTAGTTCATTACCGTTTTTTGCGGCGATGTCAGCGCCTACGTTTGCGCAAGATGCAGAAGAAAAAGCAGAAGATGTTGAAAATATCATTGTAACCGGTACGCGTATGAGCAACCGCTCTGCGGCTGACTCTCCGGTACCTGTAGACGTAATTACTGGTGATGAGTTCCGTCAAAATTCATCAAGTGACGTGCAAGACATGCTGCGTACTAACGTACCGTCGTTCGATGTAAACACACAACCGATCAGTGACGCGGCTACCATTGTGCGCCCAGCTAACATGCGTGGTCTGTCGCCAGATAACGTATTGGTATTGGTAAACGGTAAACGTCGTCACCGCGGCTCTATTATTTCTTTCCTAGGTGGTGGTATTTCTGACGGTGCGCAGGGTGTAGATATTTCGGCAATTCCATCACTTGCGCTAAAACAAGTAGAAGTGCTTCGTGACGGTGCATCGTCGCAGTACGGTTCAGACGCTATCGCAGGTGTACTTAACTTCTTGCTTCGCGATGATAATGAAGGTTTTGAGTTCCGTGCAAACTATGGCTCTACCTATGAAGGTGATGGCGACAACTACACTATTTCAGCAAATGCTGGTTTCTCGCTAGGTGCAGACGGCTTTGTAAACATCACAGGTGAAATTCGCGATGTTGAAGGTACTGTACGCTCAGTAGTGCGCGACGATGTACAAGGTATGGTTGATGCGGGTTACTTAAGCCAGTCAGACTTTTCTACTATCAACACCTATACTAATGAAGTACCGCAGTATTGGGGCCAGCCAGACGTAGAAGACGACTATAAAGTTTTCATCAACTCAGCGTACGAGCTAAACGATAAAGCCGAGCTTTACCTATTTGGTAACTATGGCAAGCGTACAGTTACTGGAGGTTTCTTCTACCGTAACCCGGTAACTGAAGGTAGCCAGCGCGGCGGTGTATACGCAGGCCCATTGGTTGACCCACTAACAGGTTTAGCCGACCCAGACGGCGTTCATTCAGTGCTTGTGGGTGACCTTGATGGTGTTGGCGTAGGTGGAAGCTGTATCGACGGTATTCCAATTGGCGGTGAAGGCAATGTATTCCCAGACCCTACATTCCTAGCACAAGTACAGGCCGACGATAACTGTTTCTCGTTCATTGAAACTATCCCAACAGGTTTTGTACCGCGCTTCGGCGGCGATAACGAAGACATGGCGTTTACCGTAGGTGTACGCGGTGACTTAGAAATTGGTAACGGTTTAGGCTATGACTTCAGTGCCCAGCGTGGTTCTAACCGTACAGATTTCTTTATTCGAAACACCATCAACGCGTCGTTAGGCCCAGCAACGCCTCGCGACTTTGTGCCTGGTGGGCAAGAGCAAACCGAAACTCTAGTTAACCTTAACTTTGTATACGGTGTAGATGTAGGCTTGGCGTCTGACTTAAACGTAGCGTTTGGTGCAGAATACCGTAAAGAAGAGTTTGACTTATATGCAGGTGATGAAGCGTCTTACGCACTAGGCCCGCTAGCAAGCCAAGGCTTCTCGTCTAGCTCGAACGGTTTTGGTGGTTTCCCTCGTGATACCAGCTCATCACAAGACAGTACTGCAGTTTATGTCGATTTAGAAGCTGACGTTACCGATCAACTAACCCTGCAAGCAGCGGTACGCCGTGAAGATTTCAGTGAGTTTGGCGATACTACCGACTTTAAACTTGCAGGTATTTTCCACGTAACTGACGACTTCCGTTTACGCGGTGCGTACTCAACCGGTTTCCACGCACCAACTGCGGGGCAGGCGAGTATTACTAACGTTACCACGCAAAACGTGAACGGCGTGTTGATTGACCAAGGTACGTTGCCATTGTCATCAGCGGCAGGTCAGCTAGCTGCTGACTTCATTGAAAGCCAAGGGAACGGTCGCCCAGACTTAGGGCCAGAGGAAGCGGTTAACTTCTCATTTGGTGCGTCAGTTGATGTGGCAGATATGAGCTGGACCATCGACTTCTACAACATCGAAATGGAAAACCGTGTTGCGCTAGGTGCAAACGTAAACTTCCTGGATGCGCTTAACTTTGCTGGTGGCGGTACAGACTACGCAACCGTATCTGAAGCGCTTACCGAACTTGATGCGTCGGGCATTATCGACCGTTCAGACTTTATTGGTTTGGATGACTTGTCGCAGTTCCGCTTCTTCTCTAACAGCTTCGACACCACTACACGCGGTATCGATATAGTAGGTAACTACAGCTTTGATTTATGGGAAGGTAATTCACGTATTACGCTAGCGGCGAACTACAACGAAACCGAAGTGGACGATGTAGGTACGCTTAATCCAATTGGCGAAGGCCGTGTTGCTGCAATTGAAGACTTACTGCCAAACCTTCGCGGTAATATTTCATGGACACACACCCAAGGCGCACTACGCACTCTAGTACGTGCTAACTATTACGGTGGTTGGGACGATACAGGTAATGGTGTAGACGGTATTGATGCAGCTATCTTGATAGACGTAGAAGCCAAGTACTCTTATAGCGAAAACCTAGACCTTGTGATTGGTGTGAACAACTTGTTTGACGAATACCCAGAAGAAAACCCAAGTGCAGGAAGCTTAGGCCAGCTTTACTCAGAGGCTAGCCCGTTTGGTTTCAACGGTGGTATGTGGTACGTACAGGCACGTTATACTTACTAAGCCAGACAAAGCTAATTAACAAGCTAACTAGCTAGTTTATAAACAAAATTTAATACCGCTTCTTTGTTATAAGACGCGGTATTTTTTTGACTAAAACTCGTTCGGCTGCTAGTTTGAAAAGTGTACAAGTAAAACAACGAGGATGTTAATTGTGATAAACCCACGTAAATACGGACTGCATGTATTAAAAACTACAGCGCTTTCGTTTGCGCTCGCTGCAAGCTTTCAAGTAACTGCGCAAAACGATAAAGAACGCGTTGAAACCATTGAAGTATTCGGTCAAAAGACCACACCGCAACTAAAAAGAGCATTCGATAATCAGCGCTTCGAATTCTTAGAACTTTACAATAGTATAAATGAAGTCGCGAAGTTCGATGTTATCTGTAAATACCAGAAACCCATTGGTAGTAAAATTGCCCGTAAAAGCTGCGAACCCCGCTATGTGAAAGACTTTCGCGCCATGAAGATTCAAGCCTCTTCTACCGGCCCGGGTATCGACTTTAATCGCTTACCTAGCGACGACGATATTCGCTTTCTTACTAATGACACGCGAGAAGAAGCTTTTGAGCATGTTGCCGCGCTCATTGCCACGCACCCAGAACTGTTCGACAGCTTCAGTAAGCTAGACGCGCTGCATCAGCGTATTAAGCAGCGCGAAGAAGAGAACTAGTTCTTTTCGAAATGAAGTAAAACCAACAAAAAATGCGGCATTAAGCCGCATTTTTCGTATTAGTTTTACTACTGATATTTTTTGAGTTCTAGGCGAGATACCATGCCTTTGTGCACTTCGTCAGGGCCGTCAGCCAAGCGAAGGGCTCTTGCGCCAGCCGCAAAACGGGCGAGCGGGAAGTCGCTACACATGCCCGCGCCACCGTGAATTTGTAGTGCCATATCCACTACGCTTTGTAGCATATTTGGCACAACTACTTTAATGGCTGAGATCTCTGTCATAGCGTGTTTAACGCCAAGGTTATCTATTTTCCACGCCGCGTGAAGGGTAAGCAAACGCGCTTGTTCTATCGCCATGCGAGCATCAGCAACACGCTCTAGGTTGCCGCCTAAACGGATGATAGGCTTACCAAAGGCAACCCGTTCGTGACCGCGTTTAAGCGCAAGCTCTAACGCTTTTTCGGCCATGCCGATAGCGCGCATGCAGTGGTGAATGCGGCCCGGGCCTAAGCGACCTTGTGCTATCGTAAACCCTTTACCTAAACCCATTATGATGTTGTCTTTACTTACCCGAACATTATCAAAGTGCATTTCGCCGTGGCCGTATGGCGCATCGTAATCACCGTAGGCATCTAGCATACGCTTGATGTTAATTCCTGGTGTATCTAGCGGCACTATCACCATACTGTGGCGGCTGTGCTTGTCGTTGTCGGGGTTCGATAAACCCATGAATATCGTGAATGCTGCGTTAGGGTGGCCTAAGCCTGTCGACCACCATTTCTTACCGTTAATAACTACGTCGTCGCCGTCTTCAATGATGGTTGCGGCCATGTTAGTGGCGTCGGACGATGCAACGTCAGGTTCGGTCATGCCAAACACTGAACGAATCTCGCCAGCCAGCAGGGGTGTTAGCCACTGTTCTTTTTGTGCATCGTTGCCGAAGTGATAAAGCACTTCCATGTTGCCGGTGTCAGGCGCATTACAGTTGAATATTTCAGGGGCAAAAAGGTATTTACCCATGCGCTCAGCCATTGGCGCATATTCAAGCGTGGTAAGGCCCTGGCCTAGTTCAGCATCGGGTAAGAATAAGTTCGCTAAGCCCGCTTCACGTGCTTTGGCTTTAAGGGCTTCTGTACCAGGGTGCAGCTTCCAGCTTTTCCAATCGCCGTGGTTATTTTCTTTGTGGTGAAAGTCGTAAACTTCATTTTCGATTGGCGCTATATGCTCAGCAATAAAGTTATCCAGCTTTTCTAGCAAGGCTTTTGTTTTGTCGTTATGTGAAAAATCCATAGGGCACCTGTTGTATAATTTATTAAGTTCATACTAGTGAAAGTTGTTTAGTGAATGAAATGAAATATAATCTCTAAATGGTGTGAATTTTATTCATGGTGTTGTGGGTGTTAGAGCACAGACAATTTGAAAAGCTAGACCTAAACCTGCTTAAGGTGTTTGAAGCACTCTGGCAGCACAGAAACATGACTCGTGTGGCCGAGGCGCTGCACATTACGCCGTCGGCAGTCAGTCATGCTATGCGCCGGTTTCGGGATATTTTAGGCGACCCGCTTTTTGTAAAAGAAAAACAAAGTATGTTGCCTACCGCTGCCTGCGAACGTTTAGCTCCCGCAATCCTGAAAGCGTTGAGCGATATTCGAAAAGCATTAGGGGAATTTGTTGATTTCGACCCGTTACACAGCCATCAGCGGTTCGTTATTGCCATGCAAGAGTCGTTAGAGTTAGGTGTTTTACCTGCACTGCTTTCAACCCTTGAGAAGCAAGCGCCTAATATTGAAATAGTAAGCACTCGCTTACATCGTGACACTATGCTGGCAGACCTAACTAACCGAAAGCTGCATTTAGCTATTGATATTGGCCGTGCCGTTGCTGCGCCTATTTCGCATTCCCTATTACGTCGCGATACCTACAAAGTGCTCATGAATAAGCAAAACCCATTGGCACAGAGTTTAGATAAGAAAAGATATGTAGCGGCGCGGCATATTACGGTGTCTAACCGGGCTAAAGGGGCGTCGGTGGAAGAAATTGCGCTGCAACAGTTAGGCGTAAGCCGCCCTTCTTTGTGGCGCTGCCAAAACTATCGTGCTGCGGCAGATGTGGTGGCTAATACTGATGCGTTACTCACCTTGCCGGGTTCGGTGGCCGATGCAGTGAATGACGACAATTTGATTAGCACCAAACTGCCGTATCAGCTACCTGAATTGGAAACCCACCTTTACTGGCATAGTCAACAAGAAGGCGAACCAGGGCTAATGTGGTTGAGGGATTTAATGCTACACTTGTTTGCTGAATCTGGTCTTACCAGATAGTCTTTGGTAGAGTTTACGACCGTCGCGGTTGTGCTGACGTAGAGCGGCGTATACCACCGTGAAAGAATGGGTGAAAAGGAAGTTGTTATGAAGATTCACACGCTAAAAGGGTACATTCAACATATTTACCTAGCTGAAGATAGCAAAGGTCTGCTTTTGCTGGACGGGTGTAGTCGTGCTGACGTAGACACCGTGTGTAATTACATAACACAAACCTTGGGTCGCCCGCTGGCTGATTTAAAGCTGATTGTGGTTACACATATGCATCCTGATCACGCCGGTGGGGCCATCAAACTTCGCGTGCGCACAGGGGCGCAGGTGGCATGTCACCCCAAAGCGATTAACTGGTATAAAGGGCTTGCTGGTCGTACGGCCCACGGTATCGATTTGCTGCTCACGTGGTGGGTGGCAAGCCGTATAGGAAAGCCCCGTTTACCCATTTGGTATAACCCAATTCTTACGCCAGATATCACGCTTAAAGATAACCAAACATTACCCGGTTTCCCTGACTGGCAGGTTATATATACCCCTGGGCATACCGATCACGATTTAACGCTAATGCATGCGCCTACGCAGCAGGCGTACATTGCCGATGTGTTAGTTAAAGTGAAAGGCAAGTTGGTACCGCCATACCCTTTATGCCACCCTAATCAATACCGAGAAAGTTTACATAAACTGGCGCAGTCACAAATTGATACATTCTTTTGTGCTCACGTACCACCCACTAAACGCGCCGATATTGATTTTGAGCATGTAATGGATAATGCCCCTCGAAAGCCAAAGAACCACTGGCATTCCAGCAAAAATCGTATAAAGAAGAAGCTGTTTAACCAGACCAATGAACACTAAAAACGGTAGACGTTTTTTATCGTGTGAAGCCCACTTAGCTGGCACTGCCCTTGCTTTTATTACCTAGCAACCACATTACTCTTTTATATCTATACTTAACCCTATATTCACGATTATGCGAAGGTGTAGCCTTTTCGTTAGGTGAATGGCAAAGGAACTAAAGCTGCAAAGGCAGAATACAAACAAATAATGCAGAAAAATATCGCTACGTTTTTTGACAAGACTCGGGAAATAGCGTCGCTAACTGGCGACAAACTAAGTAGTGCGTTTAACAAAGAAACGCACCGTTTCACCATAACGGGGCTTAGTCGAAGTGGTAAATCTATGCTGTTTACCAGCCTTATTATCATGCTTAAAAGTCGTAGTGAAGAGGGCTATGCGTGTTTGCCCTTGTTGCGTTATTTACCGCCCTCCCAAGTGCTTGATATGCATATAGAGCCTATTGATGGCTATAAACCTTTTCCTCATATACAGAATATTGAAGACCTGGAGAACGGGCAGTGGCCGAAGGCTACTGAAGAAGCATTTGGCTTTAAACTAGTGGTGCGCCTAAAAGAAACAGCCTCACTAAAGCGCCATGTATTGCCGCACAGCGACGTAGTATTTGAATTTATCGATTACCCCGGCGAGTGGGTAACCGACATTCCTATGTTAAGTAAAACCTATGCGCACTGGTCAGATTCTGCATGGGCACAGCTTAGTAGCGGGCCGCAGCAGTATTTTGCTAATCAATGGAAAGCGTTCGTTAATCAATTCGATTTCGAGCAGGAGCCAACGGAGCAGCGCATACAGCTACTGGTTAACGCTTACCGCGATTATTTGGTAGAAGCCAAAGCGAACGGCATATCTTTACTTCAGCCGGGCAGTTTTTTGTTGGAATCTAGCGACTTTGATTGGCAGGCATTTGGGTTTACACCACTGCCGTCCAGCATTACCAGCGACGTGTCGCACCCGTGGTTCAACATATTCGATAAGCACTTTGCTAAGTTTCAAAATGGATGGTTAACGCCGTTAAAACAGTCCATTTTTAAAGAAACGGATAAACAAATTATTCTGGTAGATTTGTTTGAAGGGCTTAACCACAGCAGGCAGCATTTGTATCAGTTAAAGGAAACCCTAAGCCATTTGGCCGATACGTTCGTGTACGGGCAAAGCACGTGGTTTTCACGTAATGTGTTAAAGAAAGAGCAAATAGGTAAAGTGGCGTTTGTGGCCACCAAATCCGATCTTATCCCGGTTAGCCAGCGGGGCAATTTACTGAGTTTGTTAATGCAAATTACCGAAGGGGCCAGAGCACGGTTCGATGGTAAACCTATCCAGTTTGAACATTTTTTAGTGTCGAGCATGCAAGTGACCGACGATGGCAGTAATGAAGATGCTATTCGCTATAAAGACACCGATGGTCGCTATGTTGAATCTACGTTCGAGCCCATTCCTAGAACATTGAAAGAGATGGAAGAGGGCAGCCATTTCCCTGTACCAGATGTAAGTGTGCCAAGCGATTACAAAGCACGTATTTTGGCCGGCAAAGGCGTAGACAGATTGCTTCAGTTTTTACTGGGCAAAGGAGAGCAAGAGTGAGCGATAAACCTTATAAATTTGACGAAAGCCCAGAGCCGACTCGATCGTCTAATATTAGCAACTCGCCCAATATCAGAAGCGAAGCGCTTTATGGCGCGAATAGCGACCAGCAAGATGAAGCAAATACGAAATCTCAAACAGCGTCTCCGGGTGAACAAAATAGTAGTACGGTAAACAAGCCGCAGTACAAAACCAAAGTTAAAACACAAACCTTAGATATCGCGCAGCCTGAAACCAAGCTACCGCAGCAGGTTACTGAGGATGTATGGGAAGTCGAGGCCAAAAAAGGCGGCATTTCGTTAGGTGCAGCAACCTTGGGTTTCGGTGTAATTTCATTATTGGGTTTCTTTGTTTTTGAAGCTTATACCACCCTTGTTGCAAATGTTTCTGAACACCCCATTGGAACCGGTGTATTAGGTGCGCTGCTGATAGGTTTTGTTAGCTGCTTTAGCTTTTTAAGTTTTAAAGAATGGCGTGGCTATAAGCAAGTTAACACGGCAATGAAAGACGCTAGCGTTATCCGAAATTTGTTGGCTAATAAGGGCATAGAGCCCTTAGCGGGTAATCAGCCCTCAGCGGAAAACCAGCCCTCGCCAGAGAAAATAGATCGCGTGTTGAACCAGCACGGAAAGCGCTTTTCCCAAGGGTCTTACGCGGCGCATTGTTTTGACCGTTATCAACAGCAGCTTCAAGACGATATGACCGGGCCAGAGCGATTAGGTCTTTATGAAGATACTGTGCTAAAACCGGTGCAGGAAAAGGCCTACAAGGTGCTAAATAAAGAGTCGGTAACGGCGGGGAGTTTAGCGTTCATTAGCCCCAATAACCTTATTCAAACCTTTGCAGTGGTGTGGATTAGCTTTCGCACTATTCGTCGCATGGCTCGCGTGTATGGGCTAAGACCAAGTACCGCGGGGAACTGGAAGTTGCTAAAAGTGTTGGCGCAAAACATTGCGGCGCAGGGGGTATTCGACTTAGCAACCGACGAAGTAGCCAATCAAATTGGTGGCAGCTTGTCGGCGAAATTTATGGAAAATTCGGCTGAAGCCATTGCCGCTGGCGCACTTAACGCCCGTTTAGGACGGGCGCTGATCAAGCTGCTTAAATAATAATGTTTCTTATAGCGCCTTTTTCGTAGGCATAACAACGTTGGCAAATATCAGCCCTGCCACTAACGACATGAAGATAAGAAACACTTCTTGGCCTAAATGATCGGCTTTTACAAAGTCTTGGCCCGTCATAAACGAGTTTAAGCCAATGTAGGTTTTCGACCCCGGCACTAATACAATTAGCCCGTGCATCGCCACAATAGTAGCGGGCTGATTGGCAATGCGGGTAAACGCATTAGCAAAAATACCCAACGCAAATGCACCTACGAAAGCGCCTAGCCCCGGGCTCATGTAATCTGAACTCCACGCCGTTGCGCTGTATGCGATAAACGCCGCTGCTAATGCCCAAGGTATGTGCTTAAGGCGGGTTCTAAATATTGCAACTAGCGCAATACACAATAGGAATACAGCAAGCCAAGTCGCCCAGTAAGGTAGTGACTCTGCTGGGGTATACACGTTTTCACCAAACACGCTAAAACCTACCGATACACCTAAAAATGCACCAAAATACAGTTTGAATAACTGCATAATGGCGTCCATGGTACGAGCGGTGCCCGACACCATATTGCGCGAAGATAGTTCCGCTAATCCCATAGTCAGGGCAAGGCCTGGCACAAATACAATCACCGACGAAAGTACAACTAGGGGAATGTTCATCCCCGGGTCGATATATCGGCTGATTGCGCAAGTTAGAATGCCGCCTACGAACGCGGTGACCGGCTCTAACATCAGGTTTACCCGTTTAGATTGCTGTGCCCATAAGGTCCATAAGTACGCCACTATCCCCAGTGCTGCAGACCAACCTATTTCACTCCAGCTTGCACCCATTAGCATAGCGAATGCACCTGTTGCCATGGCAAACGCCGTTCCGGTAGATAACTTACCGTAAGGGCTACCCATGGCATCTATTTCATTTAGGCGCTTATCGGCTTCAGTTAGCGATAGGTTTCCCGATAGCAACTCGCTGGCTAATTCATCGGTTAGCGACAGTGCATTCATGTCTAGGTCGCCAGGCTGTAATCGCGCAGCATGGTTGTATTCGTCTTCGTGACGGTCGCTCCAGATAACAAAAGTTAGTGACGTGGGCGTCGAAATAAATGAAGCGTGTACGCCCAGATATTTGGCGACTTCACCGAGGTAAGCTTCAAGACGGAACGCAGGCGTACCGTACTTGTGCAGCATTTTTCCTAGCTTCACTATAAACTTACGAATTTGAATAAATTCAACGGTATCCAACGCACTGCCCTTAAGTTTTGATAACTTTAATATGAGATAAATAAGACAAAAAAGCCAGACGCATAGGAAAAGAGTCTGGCTAAAATTTGGGCGGATTCTACGGAGGGTTTTACGTGAAAGCAAAACAAATTTTTTATTTATTTTGCCTTAAAAAAACTAATGTTTTCGCTCAAACCAAACGCTTGGTATCAAGATCAAAAATAGCTATTTATACTATAACGAGGTAGAGTTATTCGTTATGGGAGGTGTATATGTCGCATACTGTTTCAAAAAATAGTAACCACAGGAAAGAGAGGTTTGCTCCTAATATTCAAAACTACGAGGTAAGTCTCAGTTACGAAGGTTTGGAGTTAAAGAAAACCAATGAGCGCAAGACTATTGTCGATTTAAAGCGAAAATATGCGAGATAAACATTATTCATCCTTTTAGAGAGGGTAACGGTAGAGTACAGCGATTCTATTTTGAAGAATTACTATTTGTTCTGGGCTATGACATTAACTGGCCTAAGATTTCTCAGAATGCTTGGATAGAAGCTAACATTGCTGGAGTCCACTTTGACTTGTCACCTTTAGAAAAAATTTTTGCCGAAGCTATGTCGGCGAGAGCCTAAAGGGCATCCAATCTTTCCAAACGGGCTCTAATCCTCTCGCCGAAATCGCGTTTACCACTTCTGGCACCGAACGATTGTCATCAATATCAAACTGATTTAATGCCTGTGAGGGTTCGCTGTAGCCGCCTGGCTGCGTTTGTGACGCGGCACTCATAGATGTTATACCCAGCGGCATTACGCCATCTCTAAACGCGGCCGATTCACGGGTAGACATTGATAGTTCGGCTTGTGGGTTAAACAGGCGGTGGGCACAAATTAGTTGTAGCAAGTCCCGCTCATTTGGCAGCTTGCTGTTGGTAAGTGCATTCCCGCCAGTGTTGTTACCTTCACAGCTGCGAAGTCTAGGAAAGGCGATAGATACGCGGCTTTGCCAATAATGCTGCTGAATCAACTTACCGTGAAGGGCGGTCATAGCACTATCAACTCGCCAGTCACCTAAACCAAGTAGCGCACCTATGCCTATTTTATCAACACCGGCTTGGCCTAACCGGTCGCTGGTTTCCAAACGCCATAAAAAATCCTGTTTTTTCCCTCGCGTATGATAGGTTGCGTACTGCTGGGGCGAATAGGTTTCTTGATACACCAAAACAGCATCTAACCCCTTCTGCTTTAGCGTTTCATATTGCTCACGCTTTAGCGGCTGCACTTCCATCATGAGGTAGCTAACTTTGTCTCGTATAGCGCTAAGGGTTTGCTCAAAATAGTCCATACCTACTTTGGTTTCGTGTTCGCCAGTTACCAGCAACACCTGAGAAAAGCCCATATCTTTAATAGCTTCAATCTCGGTAAGCACTTCACTTATAGATAGGGTTTTGCGCTTTATTTTGTTGCTCATGGTAAAGCCGCAATAGGTACATTCGTTGGCACACAGGTTCGACAAATACAAAGGCACGAATAGCTGCATGGTATTGCCGAAACGATGGCGGGTGAGTGCTTGAGCACGACTTGCCATCGCCTCCAAATAGGGTGCACCAGCAGGGGAGATAAGCGCCATAAAATCATCTATTGAAAGTGTGCTGGCATTTAAAGCTCGCTCTACATCACTCGCGGTTTTACTGTTAATCAACATAGCTAGATGAGCTAAGTCTTGCTGCATTAGCGCTTGTGCTACCTTCATACTGTTGGCTCCAAAAAGGCGGTAAGCGGGCTAGAGGCCAGCGCCACGTTACTGGTTGCGCCCAAACCCGCCTCAAAAGCGCAACGGCCTGTTTCAACGGCGCTGGCAAAGGCTTTAGCCATAGCCACAGGGTTTCTAGCGGTGGCGATAGCCGTATTGACCAGCACAGCGTCTACGCCCATTTCCATGGCAGCCATAGCCTCGCTGGGCTTGCCAATGCCTGCATCAACAATTACCGGTATCGACGCTTGCTCAACAATGATCTTCAAAAAAGGAGCAGTTTGCAGCCCTTGATTGCTTCCAATGGGCGCACCCAATGGCATAACGGCTGCACAGCCTACGTCTTCTAAGCGTTTACAAAGTACAGGGTCTGCGCCGCAGTATGGCAGTACGTTGAACCCCTTTTTTACTAAGGTCTCGGCGGCCCGAAGGGTTTCAATGGGGTCGGGCAGTAGGTAACGCTGGTCGGGGTGAATTTCTAGCTTTACCCATTGGCTACCCAGTGCTTCATAAGAAAGCTCGGCTGCAAATACGGCTTCTTGGGCATTTTTAGCCCCCGATGTGTTAGGAAGTAAGGTAACCCCTAGTTCGCGTAGTGCCTTTAACGTTTCGTCTTGTGCGTTATTACTCGCTACGCGCTTCATGGCCAGGGTCACAATGTTGCTTTGAGCAGCGCTCACAGCACTTTTCATAGTGGTAGCGTTACTGAATTTTCCTGTGCCGGTTAAAAGGCGTGATGAAAAAGTATGCTTTGCAAGCGTTAGCATATTAGCCTCCTGCAACTAGGGTAAAGATATCAACGGTGTCGTTATCGTTAAGATACGTTGTCGACCAGTCTCGTTTGCTCACAATGGCCGCATTCTTAGCGATGGCAGTCCCGTCTACATTGATCTGCTTAAGCGCAACCAGTTCGTTTAACGAGATGGGCGATATCACGTTCATGGGTTGATTGTTCACATTCACTTTAATTTGGGTCATGACATACCTCGCAAGTAGAAGAAGAGGGCAGCGTAAAGCTTTTAAGGGAACCAAGGTCGGCTTTCCCAGTTAGGTAATGGCCCCATTTGATATTGGCACTGAACCCTTTGGCTAAAAACAGCAATGCTTGCGTTGCCTGATGGCAAGCCGCCATGCCAACCACAGGGCCAAGTACGCCTTTGCTTAAGCAGTCTTCGCGCACATTGATGTATTCAACAAGACAGGCGTAACAGCCACCGCCTGTTGAGTTTTGCGGTAGGTTTAATGCTTGCCAGCTTAGTCCGCTCGCTGCTGCAATAAATAGCGGTGTAGAGGCGCGGTACGTAGCCGCATTAATCAATTTTCGCGTGTCAATTTTGTCAGTGCAGTCAAGCACGCAATCGGCTGAGGAAATCAGCGTTGGTAAGTTATTACTATCAACATAAAGGCTTTTATATCTGATATTAAGCTTGGGGTTAACTTTGCGGAGCTCGTTATACAGTGATTTGGCTTTAAGCTCTCCAAGGTGCATCTCGTTGTAAGTTACCTGGCGCTGCAAATTGCTGATGTCTACCGTGTCACCGTCAACCAAAGTGATGCTTCCCACACCGGCACCCACCAAATAACGGGCGACTAAACTTCCCAATCCACCAAGGCCAACTACTACGGCGTGTGAGTTTGCAAGCTTAGCTTGGCCGTCTTCTTCCACGCTCTCAAGCATAAGTTGTCTGCTGTATCGCTGGATATCTTGTTTGTCTAGGGGCTGGGTGAATGAATGGCTATGCAAAACCCGCCTCCTTCGATAGTTTGCAAAACGCATTTAACGGTTCATCAGCTTGGGTAATTGCACTGACGACGGCAATACTATTAACACCGGTTTTTGCCACATCGGCAATGCGCGCTAAATTGATACCGCCTATCGCGACCGTAGGAATTCCTTCGCATAGGGCTACGTATTTACGCAGCCTCTCAACACCTTGGGGCTTAGATGGCATGTCTTTGGTATTCGTAGGAAATATGTGCCCTAGGGCTATGTACGAAGGGTGCAAAGCACGTACGCGCTGTATTTCAGCAAAGCCGTGGGTAGAAATACCAAGCCGTAAACCTGCCTGTCGAATGGCCTCTAAATTTGCGGTGTCGATATCTTCTTGTCCTAAGTGAACGCCGTACGCACCTAGCGCAATAGCTAACTCCCAGTAGTCGTTAATGAACAGTTGGCAGTGTGTATTTTTCGTAAGTGCTATGGCTTCTTTTATCTGTTGGCGAATCTCTTCCTGCGTTCCGTGCTTTACGCGAAGCTGAATGATGTTAACCCCAGTAGGTAATAAGCGTGCTATCCAGTCAACGCTATCAACAACAGGGTATAAGCCCAAGTCGGTTTGCGTAAGGGCGGGAAAGGGGCGTTCTATAGCTTGGCTTTGAACGTGTGACTCCTGTTTGGCGCTTAGTAATGACGGCTGCGAGGGCGCGTGTTCCCGTTGATAAAATTTTACCGAAGGAAAGCACAATGGGTTATTGGGGAAACCTATACAGCGTCCATAGGCAGGGCTGCTTGTTTGTGATGTAAGGGTATACGCTGTGTTCGCACAAGAAGCGTGCCTAACCTGGCTAACATAAGCGTTGGCAAGGGTAAGGGCATCTTCAATGCAGTAGTCGTTCACCACAAAAGCCGCTATGGCACTGGCTAACATACAGCCCGTACCGCGAAGCTTGCTGGTCTCTTTTCTTGGCTGACTAAACTGTATGGTTTGGGTGGGGCTGATGAAGGTATCGCATACGTGTGCTTGCCAGTTGGCGTGCCCTCCTTTTATGTAAATCGCGTGCGCGCCCTTGGTTATGAGTTGGTGGGCTGCAGTAAGCAAGCTATCTTCGCTTTTTATCGATAGACGAGTTAACCACGAAAGCTCTTGGGTATTAGGCGTGACTAAATCTACGGTATTTAAAAGTTCTTCTACTACAGGTTCAGACAGTTCGCTTAATTTTCCACCTGATGATGTGCGTATTACCGGGTCCCACAATACAAATGGCCGAGGTTTATCCATTGAGCGAATGCGCGCGCACAACAACAGCGCTTGTTCATCGTTAGCAATAGCGCCAATTTTTATCGCGCTGGCTGGTGTGCTCTCGCTAAGTACCTGCCACTGTTGATTCAGTGCTGAAGCCGTCATACTTTCTTTGCTTAGCATTATCGAATTCGACTGCACAGTGGCCTGCGTAGTAATGACGCAGGCGTGAACGTTTAAGTCGGCAAGGGTAATGGCATCGCGGGTAATACCCGCGCCGCCACTAGAATCTATACCGCCTATACACCATACAACCGGCTGTTTAACCGCAGGCTGCTGCAAGGCGTTCTCTGTCATGGCAATTCAACCTTACTGTCGGCGGTATGATAAAGCTCGGCGCCCGATTTATTAAATGCGTTCGCCATGTCCTTCATGCCTTTTTCCTTTTCTTTTTCTGCGGCTTGGGCGGGAGCTAGGTTTTCCGCCTGCTTAGCGACATCCCGTACTTCCTGAGATATTTTCATGCTGCAGAATTTAGGCCCGCACATAGAGCAAAAGTGTGCGACTTTGCCAGAGGCTTGCGGAAGGGTTTCATCGTGATACGCACGCGCGGTATGTGGGTCTAACGCTAAATTGAACTGATCTTCCCATCTAAACTCAAAGCGCGCTTTCGACATGGCGTTGTCGTGAATTTGCGCGCCCGGGTGGCCTTTAGCTAAATCAGCGGCGTGAGCAGCAATTTTGTAGGTAATTAAGCCTTGTTTAACGTCTTCCTTGTTAGGTAAACCAAGGTGCTCTTTAGGGGTTACATAGCAAAGCATGGCGCAGCCATACCAGCCAATCATGGCGGCACCAATGCCGGATGTGAAATGATCGTAGCCCGGTGCAATATCTGTGGTTAGTGGCCCCAGGGTATAAAACGGTGCTTCATGACAGTGCTTAAGCTGCTCTTCCATGTTCTCTTTAATCATGTGCATTGGCACATGCCCTGGGCCTTCAATCATTACCTGAACATCGTATTCCCAGGCAATTTTAGTTAGCTCACCAAGGGTACGTAGTTCAGAAAACTGCGCATCGTCGTTAGCGTCTGCTACGCTGCCCGGGCGCAAGCCATCACCTAGCGACAGCGCTACATCGTATTTCGCGCAAATTTCGCAAATATCGTGGAAGTGCTCGTACAAAAAGCTTTGCTGGTGACGACTTAAACACCACTTCGCCATAATCGACCCGCCACGAGATACAATGCCGGTTACCCGTTTTGCGGTAAGGTGTACATATTCAAGCAGTACGCCTGCGTGAATAGTGAAGTAATCTACCCCTTGCTCGGCTTGTTCGATAAGCGTGTCTTTAAACATCTCCCACGTTAAGTCTTCGGCTACGCCATTCACTTTTTCCAGCGCTTGGTAAATAGGTACGGTACCAAGGGGGACTGGGCTATTTCGCAGCAGCCACTCGCGGGTTTCGTGAATATTCCTGCCGGTGGATAAATCCATGATGGTGTCGGCGCCCCAGCGCGTAGACCACACCAGCTTTTCTACCTCTTCTTCAATTGATGACGTTACTGCAGAATTACCAATGTTGGCGTTAATTTTCACTAAGAAGTTACGGCCAATAATCATTGGCTCTAGTTCGGGGTGGTTAATGTTACACGGAATAATTGCGCGCCCTGCGGCCACTTCTTGTCGCACAAATTCAGGGGTTATCGTCTCGGGTAAATTGGCGCCAAAGTGCTCGCCTTTGTGCTGCTGAGTTAGCTCGGCGTCTTTAATGGCTTGGCGGCCCATGTTTTCGCGTATGGCAATGTATTCCATTTCAGGGGTAATAACGCCCTGTCTGGCGTAATGCAGCTGTGTAACGTTTTTGCCTGCTTTTGCTTTTAGCGGTTTGCGACTGCGTATAAAGCGAAAGTCTTCGGTAAAAATGTCGTTTTCACGTTCTTTGGCAAAGCTTGATGAAACGCCATCAAGCTCAAGGGTATCGCTGCGCTCTTCAATCCAGGTTTTACGCAAAGGCGATAAACCTTTGTGCACGTCAATATTTTCCTTTGGGTCGCCGTAAGGGCCTGATGTGTCGTAAACCGGAATGGGTGGGTTGGGTTCTAAGATAGGGCTGTCTTCTGTGCCGCCTACCAAGCTGTCGTGCTGGTGAATAAGGCGCATGGCCACACGGATATCGTCTCTACTTCCACTTTCGTAATGGCGTGTTGAGTTGGGGTAGGCTTCGCCCGCTAGTTCATTAATGAATTGTTGCGCTTGTTGGCGCTGTTCGCGTCTGTTCGACATAGCATTTTGGCCTTTTACGTTTAGGTTTAAAAATGCTTGTCAGGAGTGAAGGAGAATACAGTGTGTGAGGTTGAGTGGTTTTAACCGCGATTATAGCTAGAAGGTAATTAACAATGAGTGGTGAAAACTTATCGCAGATAAGAAGTAAATGTTTGCGCCTTGTGCTGCGCTAATCACTTACCATTTACATCACTCGTTGTTACTTACACATTCAAACCACAGCGTTACGCTTATTAAAAGCACTGTGCACATTGTATTTTCTTGTTCCCTTCGCAGGTATTAGCCTGATCAGGTTCTACGGATCCCACTTTCGCGGTCTCAGCTTACTGGGTTACCAGTGAAGCACTCCGACAAGTAATTTGTTTCTATTCGCACTTTATAACCACCTATGCAGGTTGTAAATTAAAGTGCGAATTCAAAATTCCTTTTTACTATATCGCCAATTTTACGAACAATACAAGTACTACCAGCTAGGCTAAATGAAATTTCACTTAGCCCGCTAGCTGCTGGCCTTCTTTATAAAGCTGAAGGGCCGTGGCTGTATCTTGCTGGCGCTCACTTATCGCTGAAAGAAGCAGTAAGTCTTCTTTGCGCGACTTCATTTTAGTGGCTTTAAGCAAGGCTTTCTCAGCCAATACATCGTCACCCGAATTAAACGCAACTTGGCCTAGGGTTGAGTAAAGGGCCACGTTTTCTTCATCTTGCTTAATCCAACTTTCTAGTAAGCGAAGCGAGGGGGAAGCATTAGGTAAATTCAGCTGTGTAAACAGCGGGAATAACGCGCTATTAGGCCCGCGCTTTTGCCACTCTACAAGGTGTTGCTGTGCGTCGGCATGCATACCTTGGTCAAGCAGCTGCTGAACGTAGGCGGCGCGATAGGCATCGTCATGACGCAGTTTGCGTGGCAGTGTATCCCAGTAGGATTTCAGCTCGACAGCGCCTTGTTTACTGGCAATTTCAGCAAATTTACCTTTTGCAATTCGCTGGCTCCAGGCGGTGTAGTCGGCTTTAGGCAGCGCTTTGCGCCACGTAGGTAAGTTTTCCTGAAGCACTTGCCATTTGCCAAGCTTGGCAAGAATTTGCGCTTTTAACTGCACAACTTGCTTGTTCTCGCGCTCTTTTTCGTCTAGTTCGTCAAGCTTTTCCAGTGCCGCGTCGTATTTCTCTTCAGCCACGTCAATGCGCGCATGCATCACCGTAGCGGCGACTTTAGCATTAGGAAAGTCGGTGGCTTGAACCAGGAAGTACCGGGCTTTAGACAAGTCGTTATTGGCAAAGGCAATTTGCGCAGATGCTAAGTAATTTACACCTTCAAAATCACCGTTGGTGGTTTTACCCAAAGACTTTTGAGCACTCTCAAAGTCGCCTGCGGCCATAGCGTGAAGACCGTCGTAAAATGCACGTTTGCGTTTGCGTTCGCCAAGGGTCCCAAACCACTTGTGAGAGCCGGTAATTAGGCTTAGCGCCCACAGTGCAAAGCGAGATAGTACGTACCACGCAATAACGGCACCAATAACCAGAATACAAAAACTGATCACCGTCATCTCAATGGCGGTACTACCTAATGAAATTAGTACGTAGCCTTTATCGCCAAGTAGCATGGGGCCGACAATTAACGCAACAACGAATGCGGCTAATACCGCAAGGGCAATAGCTAACCATTTCATAGTGCGCTAGCTCCTTGTCCAAATACCTGTTTCACACGGCTATCAAGTAAACGCTCCAGCGGCTTTTGAGACGCAAGCTCGGTTGGAATAGGGCGTGCAATATCGGTAGCACTTAAGTTTTGTAGCGCATCCATAAAACCGGTAACTTGGCTTTTTTCGGTATCAAACTTTTCAGTAAGTAGGGTTTGCGCGTATTGCAGCGACTGACTGTACAGGCCTTCATCACCCTGAAGGGCAGCTGTTTGCGCATGCATAAGCTGTAATCTAAGCTGCTCTTTTGCTAGGAACTGCGCTTCTAGCGAAAGCACTGGCTCTACTGGGCCTTCAATGCTTTTTACGGTAAGAAAATCGTCAACCAATGAACGCCACACCTTCGCAAGGTTTTCTTGCCAATCGTCAGCCGATTCCGACAATGTCGTGTCTTGTGCATTGCCATCTTCTGGTTTTTCAAAGGTATCCAGAGGAAGCTTATCAATTTGTGCAATCATGCCGGTAAGCGCCAGCGCCACCGAACTTTGAGATACAGGGTTTAACTGCTGTAGTGTTTGAATATCTTCGGCAAGGGTAGCGCGAACCGGCAACACCGATGGGTCAGCCAGTGACTTTAGGCGTTTGTCAGCGTTAACTAACAATAGAATTGCCGTGCGAACGTCGTTTTCTAGCCATAGCTTTCTTCCTGCCATACGCACAAGGTAGTCAGCTTCAGCAATTAGCCAATCAGCTGGGCGTCGGCCTTCCATGTTGTTAAGCTGCTGCAGGGTTGATTCTGCTTGAAGCGCTAGCTGTTCGTTTTGTGACTTAAGTTCCGCAACTGTACTTTCTAGCGCTTGGTTTGTTCGCGTGACATTTTCAATTGATGCCAAAATGTCTGCGCGCTCGCGCTCAATCGCGTTTAACTGAGATGCGTTATTTTGCTGTGCAGTAACCGTTTCTTGGCTTGCCGATTGCTGCTGCATGTAATACCAATAACCTGCGCCTGCCATACCGAGCACAAGTAAAAACAGGATAATTACAACAAACCAAAGTAGACCGTTACCCGATGATTTTTTTTGTTTAGCGCCAGACTTTGAAGATTCACTCTGCGTGGCAGAAGACTCTATTACTTCTTTTTCAGCATCCACTTTCACGAGTTCCTCTTTGTGTGGGCTATTTTCATTATTGTTGGCCATTCAATACTCCCAGTTTTCCTTTACCCAGGCGATGAGTGCCTGATCGGTGGCTCGCTGACAAACGGCAACCTCTTCAATACCTTTATTGGTGAGGGTTTTAGCAATGCGGCTGCTTACTGTTAGCCATGGATAAGCTAAAAGCGCGTTGCCAAATTGTTCTATAAGCTGCAGTGCCATTGCTTCGCTTGTAGCGATAATGCCGCTAACTTCGCCCAGTTTCCACCGTTTTGTGTAAATTGGGCGCGTAAGTGGTTCCCTTTTATAAACGCAAAAGCTGTTCACTGACATCCCTTTTTCGTCTAATCCATTAGCGATAGCGTCCCTTCCACCTTCACCTTTAATAATAACGACTTGTTGACAGTTTGCCTCATTAAGTTGGTGCATTGCCAGTATACCTTCGGATGTATGAACCTTAGGAATGGCAATATTGACGGATGATAGCTCGCTCAGCCCTGCACGAAGTTTATGTGCGGTGGCGTCGCCCACTGCAACAACAAGGGGAGGGGCTGCCGCTGTTTTCTTCAACCCCGAAACGACGGTATCTACAGCATATACGCTGGTAACAATAATTACGTTTATCGCGTTGTGAGATAAAAATTCAGCTGCAGCATATTGCTCTGAAAGTACTGGGACAATATCAGACGTAGCTACACCTACCGCATAAATTCCAGCATTTTCAAAAGCTAACGCGCTCGCTTTTAATTTTGGTAAAGGGCGTGTGAACAGTAGCATTAATACGAAGCCTCATCCTTTTAGTTTTCGAAATACTGCTTAAAAAAGGGAAGGTAAACGGGATAAGAAAATATCCCTATCCCGTTTAGCGTGCATTTTAGCTATAAAGTGCTTTCAAAATTTCGCCAGCACCTTGCTCTAAAAGGGCTTCAGCTACCTCAATACCCATGTCTTTGGCTTTCTCTCTAGACGCGGTAGCTGAGGCAAAAAGAAGCTCAGAGCCATCGGGCTTTCCTACCATGCCAGTGAGCGTTAGCACATCGTTATCCAGTGTAGCAAAACTGCCAATAGGGACTTGGCATCCGCCTTCTAGCCTTTCATTCATGGCGCGTTCTGCAGTAACACGGGTGTGCGTATCTGCGTGGTTTAATGCTTGAAGTAGCGCTATTAGTTCTTCATCGTCGTTGCGACATTCAATGCCTACAGCGCCTTGGCCTACAGCCGGAAGAGAGATGTCAGCAGGCAGAGCCATGCGAATACGCGATTGCATTTTAAGGCGAATAAGCCCTGCAGAGGCTAAAATAATGGCGTCGTATTCGCCTGCATCAAGCTTAGCTAAACGGGTATTTACGTTACCGCGAAGGTCCTTGATGATTAGATCAGGGCGGTATTTGCGAATTTGACATTGTCTGCGTAGGCTAGATGTACCCACTATTGCGCCTTCTGGCAGTGCATCTAGGCTGTCGTGGTTGTTAGACACGAAGGCATCGAACGGATTCTCACGCTCACATATAGCGTGTAACCCAAAGCCTTCCGGGAATTCTACCGGTACGTCTTTCATTGAGTGCACAGCAATATCGGCACGGCCTTCAAGCATGGCAATTTCAAGCTCTTTGATAAAAAGGCCTTTGCCGCCAATTTTGGCCAGCGGCGTATCGAGAATTTTATCGCCTTGGGTGCTCATGGGCACAAGCTCAACGGTCATTGATGGGTAATGCTCCAACAATTTTGCCTTCACATACTCTGCTTGCCAAAGCGCTAAGGCACTTTTTCTAGTAGCAATTCGAACGGTGCGGGTGGTGTTGAGATGACTCATGCTTATTCCAAACTATTAAAAAGATAAACAAAACGACGTATCACAGAACGTCATACGAGATACGTTGTAGTATACGCATTTTCTTGGTTAATGTTTGGAAATAGCGGTGATTTTCTACTTGGTTAATCGTTAACTTTCAGACTATGCTGAGTTGGGCTAAGGGTGTCTGGTAATAAAAGTGGAGAAGGTTCTAGTATGGACTACTCGTCGTTAGGGAAACTGTTAAGAAGCGCTCAACAAGACGAAGCAGAGGCAAAACGCAGAAGACTGACACTGTATTTTATTTCTTATGTTGGCGGCACCATCATGGCCTTTATGGCGTGGCTGAATGTGGGTACGAATAACCCGCTTTTAGTGGGGGCACTAACTATTTCAACAGTAGTGGTATACGCGAATGTTGCACTTTCGCACGTGTTCCCGAAAAGCGATGTATGTTATTACATTGGTGGGTTAATAGTTCTGTTTACCATTGACGTTTTAGTCTACACGGGCGGGCTCAATAACACGGGGCTGTACTTCATATATCCACTTCTTTTCGTTCAAATTATTGTGGTGCGCTTTAAGCCGGCAATGCTCTATGTGTCAGTTACTATGGGTCTGGCAGTAGTTATGCTTTTCAACCAAGGAAAAATTGATGCGCAATACCCAGATGAACATGTATCAAGGTTTCTTATATCCACGTTTTGTTTTATTTGCATCGCGTTCATAGGAGAAAACTTTTGGCATCAAAGTCGAAAGGAGATGTTGAAAGAAAACCTTGAGCGCATGCGCCAAGCCAATACCGACCCGTTAACCAAACTGCCCAACCGCCGTTTTCTAGAAGCCGTTTTTTTCGAAAAGGCCATGCAAGACCCTGCTGCATATTTCCCTTTAAGCGCGGTAGTGGTAGATATCGATCACTTTAAAAAGATTAACGATAACTATGGTCACGATGTGGGCGATCAGGTGCTTATTCATGTTACCAGTTTGATGAAAGAAGCGGTCAGATCTTCTGATGTGGTAGCACGCACTGGCGGTGAAGAATTTTTGGTGCTTTTTCCTCATGCTACGTTGACGCAAGCGGTTAAGTTGGCTGAAAAAATGAGGAGGCTAATAGAAGAAAGACCTTTTGTAGCAGGAGACATTAATCACCCTATCACCGCAAGTTTTGGTGTTGCCACAGCGTTAACCGATACCAACCTACATGCCAGTTTAAAACAGGCTGATGATAACTTATACAAAGCGAAAAATGCGGGCAGAAACCGCGTGATGGAATGACAGACGCAAAAAGCGTTAATGCTTTAAATATGTCTTGGCGAGCACAACAGCAAGTAACAAACGCTGGTGGTAATGGTATGCCAGCGTTTCGAAAAAATTAGCGACGACAAGTGTTAGTTAAGCAGTTTTTGTAACCATGCGCTGATGTCATTAAGTTCTTGCATACAAACGTTGTGTTGCATGGTGTAAGTTTGCCACGTTGCCTTAAAACCGCATTCGTTTAGCGTCTTAAAAGCAGCGTTGCCCATGAAAACCGGTACAACCTCGTCCTGCTCACCGTGGGCCATCATTATGGGCGTCTCGCGGTTTACGTCTAGTGCTTCACTACTTAGTAATGCGGGTTCACACATGTAGGTAGAAAGCGCCATAACGCCGGCCAGTTTTTGCGAAAATCTAGGGGCAAGGTGCAAGGCGATAACGCCCCCTTGGGAGAACCCTGCTAAAACGATACGTTCTGCTTTTATGCCGCTTTCAATCTGCGCTTTGATAAGTTGCTCAACCTGTTCTGCCGATTCTTTTACCCCTTCAAGATCTGCGCGGCTTTCAAAATCTAGCGATTTGATGTCGTACCAAGCACGCATGCGCATTCCGCCATTTATCGTGATAGGTCGCTCCGGTGCATGGGGAAACAGGAATTTTACGGCCATTGAATCTGGTAATTTAAGCTCGGGCACAATAGGAGCAAAGCCGTGGCCTGAATCGCCAAGACCGTGAAGCCAGATAACGCAGGCATCAGGCGCTGTTGACGGATTTATCTCTACGCACGGCAGAAGTTGCTGAGTCATTCTATATTTCCTAGTTTTGTTGTTGCTTCATTACCAATGGTTATCCTTTCTCACGGGCAATCTCTGTCTTTCGCAAAAATGGTGGGGGGTCAGAGTACTTTTTCTGCCCCACCATTCTTAGAAACTTATTATTGTTATGTATTTTGCTAACGCCAATCTGCAACTTAAAGACAGGTCATCATCAATCATCAATGCATAAACCAGATAATCACAGTTACGGCGTAAGGGCTTAATATGCTATCATTGCCACTTGAAATCACCACATCTTGATAAACTTTTAATATCCTATGGCTTCACTACTTGGCAATTTATTTATACTTGCAGCTCCTTCAGGGGCGGGAAAATCTAGCCTTATAAAGGCGCTAATGGAAAAGTACGAAGGTAATGAAACTACGCCTATGCAGGTGTCGGTATCTCATACCACGCGTCAGCCTCGTCCGGGTGAAGTAGACGGCGTACACTACCACTTTGTAAGTCGAGAGCAGTTTGAAGCGCTTATCGAACAAGGCGTATTTTTTGAGTACGCAGAGGTGTTCGGCAATTATTACGGCACATCACGGGTTACCATTGAACAAACCCTTCACCGCGGAATTGATGTGTTTTTGGATATCGATTGGCAAGGTGCTCGCCAAGTCAAAAAGCTTATGCCAGATACCTGTGGTATTTTCATTCTTCCTCCGTCGCTAGATGTTCTTGAGCAGCGTTTAAATAACCGCGGTCAGGACAGTGAAGAAGTCATTGCTGGGCGCATGGCACAAGCGGTGGCGGAAATGTCACACTTTAGTGAGTTCGATAGCGTAATTGTTAACGATGACTTTGCCACAGCACTAGGTGACTTAGAAGCGATAGTGACTGCGCAGCGTCTTCGTACGATGAAACAACAAATGCGTCATCAGGTGCTATTGGACGAATTGCTTGGTAGCGCGTAAGCTTATCAGCATAGACAAATGTTTTAGTTTAAAGGCAGACGATCAGCACATAGCTATAACGATCTGACTGCTTCAAATTCAAACAAAATACTAGGATCGCGCGGTGTATTTGTGTATACTACGCGGCCGTTTTTTGAATAACTTGCTCAACCTAATTTTCGGAGAAATACATGGCTCGCGTAACTGTAGAAGATGCCGTAGATAAAATTGGTAACCGCTTTGACCTAGTGCTTGTTGCTGCACGCCGTGCACGTCAAATTGCCACTGAAGGCAAAGATCCTATGGTTGACGTTCAAAACGACAAGCCAACTGTGACAGCACTTCGTGAAATTGAAGAAGGTTTAGTAACGGCTGCTACGCTTGAACAAGCAGACCTTCAAGCGCAAGAACAGCAAGAACACGCTGAATTTGCGTCTGTTGCAAATATTTTATCTGATCAGTAAAACCCGCTTTTAAGGGCTTTTATCAGTTATTTGGCGCCAGTGCTTTGAAAAAAGCACTGGCGCTTTAGTTTTGGTGTATTGGCTTCTAGCACAATTAAACGTATTCTTAGTGGTGTAACGTTATATAAGGGTCGCGCTTCACTGTGTATTTGTTTGAAGGTTTAAAGCAGAAAGTTTTAGAGTATTTATCAGCCGACCGTGTTCAGCTGGTGCAAGATGCTTTTGTTCTCGCTCAAGAGGCCCATGACGGCCAAATGCGCTCCAGCGGCGATCCGTATATCACTCACCCGGTAGCGGTGGCAGGCATTCTTGCCGATATGCACCTTGATCATAAAACGATCATGGCGGCACTGCTTCACGATGTCATAGAAGATACCCATTATAGCCAAGAAGACCTTGCCGAGGCCTTTGGCGATACGGTTGCTGAGCTGGTAGAAGGGGTCAGTAAACTCGACAAGCTTGCCTTTAGCACCAAACAAGAAGCCCAGGCGGAAAACTTCCGCAAAATGATGATGGCCATGGTGCAAGACATCCGAGTTATCCTCATTAAACTGGCCGATCGCACACATAACATGCGTACGCTAGGCTCTCTGCGCCCTGATAAGCGCCGCCGCATTGCCCTAGAAACGCTAGAGATTTACGCCCCTATAGCTCATCGCTTGGGTATTCACGATATTAAAAACGAGCTGGAAGATTTAGGTTTCCAAGCCATGTACCCCATGCGCCATCGCGCATTGAAATCGGCGGTACGCCAAGCCCGTGGTAATCGCAAAGAGATTATCGAGAATATTCGTGGAGAACTGAATACGCGTCTAGATGCCTACGAAATAACATCAAACGTGATAGGCAGAGAAAAACACCTGTACTCCATTTACCGCAAAATGAAAAACAAAGAACTGATGTTCAATGAGGTAATGGATATTTATGCGTTTCGCATTGTGGTGAGTTCGGTAGACAACTGCTACCGCGCACTAGGCGCTATGCACGGGCTATACAAGCCTATTGAAAACCGTTTTAAAGACTATATCGCTATTCCGCGTACTAACGGCTACCAGTCGTTACATACATCGCTGATTGGCCCGCATGGTATTCCTGTTGAAATTCAAATTCGAACACAGGAAATGGACCAAATGGCGGATAAAGGGGTAGCAGCACACTGGCTTTACAAGGAGCCGGGTGACAACGGCACTACTGCACAGCTTCGTGCACGTAAGTGGATGCAAAGCTTGTTAGAACTGCAGCAGTCGGCAAGCTCGTCGTTTGAATTCATCGAGTCGGTCAAAACCGACCTTTTCCCTGATGAAATTTACGTGTTTACGCCAGACGGACGTATTATAGAACTACCTACAGGCGCAACGGCCGTGGATTTTGCCTACGCCGTACACTCTGACGTGGGCAACACGTGCGTAGGTGTGCGCGTTGAACGGCGCAACTTCAGCTTAAGTAAGCCGCTGCAAAATGGTCAAACCGTCGAAATTATTACCTCTCCAAAAGCGAAGCCGAATGCGAATTGGCTCAATTTTGTGGTGAGTGCTCGCGCGCGTACCCGTATTCGCCAGTATCTGCGTAAACAGCATTCACAAGAAGCGGTGAATATGGGTAACCGCCTACTTCGTCATGCGTTAGGCAGTGTTAAGCTAGACGATATCCCTAATGCTGATATTGAGCGTGTAGTGGCTGAAACTAAGCATGCAAACTTCGACGACCTGCTAGTAGACATTGGCCTTGGCAACGAACTAAGCGCTATTGTTGCTCGCCGTTTGTTAGGCGAAAGCACCACTGATTTGTCAGACAAAAAGGGCAATGTGGCTATTCGCGGTACAGAAGGCCTGCTTGTGCACTACTCTCGTTGTTGCCACCCTATTCCTGATGATGAAATTGTGGCGGTATTAAGCCCAGGGCGCGGTATGACCATTCACCAGATTGGTTGTAATAACATTCGCAAACTCACCCGTGAAGAGCCGCAACGTGTGCTGCCCATGCAGTGGGACGACAACCCGCAGGGTGAATTCAAAGCGTCGTTACGCATTGAATTAATTAACCATCAGGGCACACTGGCAACTTTAACGAACACCATTTCAGGCTGCGATTCCAACATCATTGGTCTGCAAACTGAAGAGAAAGAGAGTAATATCTACTTTATTGACCTAGAACTTACCACACACAACCGTGTGCACTTGGCCCGCGTAATGAAGAAAATACGCACCATGCCGGAAGTTCAGAAAGTGTCTCGTCATAGTCAATCACGACACTAATTACTACAAAATTTAGGAACTACTATGTCTAAGTCTATTATTCAGACCGATAAGGCACCTGCTGCTATTGGTACTTACAGCCAAGCGGTTAAAGCTGGCACTACTGTTTATCTTTCAGGCCAAATTCCTCTTGTTGCTGAAACCATGGAAATGGTATCTGACGATTTTGAAGCCCAAGCGGTACAAGTTTTTGAAAACCTCAAAGCGGTATGTGATGCAGCCGGCGGTACCACTAACGATTTGGTGAAAGTGAACATCTTCCTGATCGACCTTGGGCACTTTGCCACCGTTAATGAAATTATGAGCCGCTATTTTAACAAGCCTTACCCAGCACGTGCTGCCGTTCAGGTATCTGCATTGCCTAAGGGCGCACAAATTGAAATTGATGGTGTAATGGAACTGCCGGAGTAAGCCATGTCACCTGAGCGTTACCAGCGCATTAGAGACGTGCTGGAAAAAAGGCAAACCGACCTTACGGTATGTCTTGAAAATGTGCATAAGCCCCATAATGTTTCTGCCATAGTGCGAACCTGTGATGCTGTGGGTATTCACAGGGTTCACACCGTATGGGAAAAGAAATATCAGTTTCGTCGCGGTACGGCGATGGGCAGTCAGCAGTGGGTGCGCCAGACTAACCATGACGGCATTAACGATGCGATGGCTGAGCTTAAAGGTCAAGGCATGCAGGTGTTGGTTACCCATTTATCTGATACGGCGGTAGATTTTCGTGATGTGGATTACACCAAGCCGACCGCTATATTATTCGGTCAAGAAAAATACGGTGCCACTGATGAAGCCAAGGCGCTGGCCGATCAGGATATCGTCATTCCTATGATGGGCATGGTGCAGTCGCTAAACGTGTCGGTGGCCGCAGCGTTAGTGCTTTATGAAGCGCAGCGCCAGCGCACTATTGCGGGTATGTACAATACACAGCAGTTGCCGGAAGAAGAATGTCAGGCATTGGCCTTTCAAAATGGCTACCCGCGTTTGTATAAACTCTGCCAACGCAAAGGTTTGCCTTTGCCTGCTATTAACGCTATTGGTGAAGTGGATGCCGACGATAGCTGGTGGCGAGAAATGCAAATTACCAAAGCGGAAGCTGACGTATTAGAAGCAGGCTAAGTAACTGGTTTCGCTTTTAGTTTTGTTTAGGCCAGTTAAGAAAACTGGCCTAAAGCGTACTCGCCAACCCCGCAACAATCCTTTACACTTCCTTTCTAATAATACGTTGATTAACACCCGCTTGCGCCTTCCAGCGTGAAAGCAATGTAGGTTTTAAAAGAAGGATGTCGCTTGATGCAAGCACTGGCCACTACACCCATAACTGCGCTTAAAGGCGTAGGCGCAAAGGTGGCAGAAAAACTCAATAAAATAGGCTTGTTTACCCTTCAAGATATACTGTTTCACCTTCCTCATCGCTACGAAGACAGAACCCGTATTTACAGCGTGGCTGAGTGCCGCCCGTTTACCCATGTAAGCGTGCAAGGCGAGGTAATGAGCGCCGACATTCAATACGGTAAAAAGCGCATGCTGGTGGTAAAGCTTAGTGATGGCACGGGCACTATAACCCTAAGGTTTTTCCACTTTGGCGCTGTACAGCGTTCTATCATGACGCCGGGCAACACGGTACGCTGTTTTGGTGAGGTGCGCACCGGCAAATGGGGTATTGAAATGATGCACCCCGAATTCAAGCTAGTGGACGAGGACGCGCCACCGACAGAAGAATCACTGACACCGGTTTACCCCACCACAGACGGGGTTAAGCAGCTAACCCTTCGCAATTTAACCGACCAAGCACTAAAGCTTTTGGACAAAGGGGCGCTGGCCGATTTACTGCCCGAAGGTATATACGATAATCAAATTAGCCTTAACGAAGCCCTTCATTTGGTCCATCGCCCGCCGCCAGATGTCGATGTACACGAAATGGAAGAGGGGCTTCATCCTGCTCAGTATCGGTTAATTCTTGAAGAGTTGTTGTCACACCATTTAAGTGTGTTGAAAGTACGCAAGTTATCTGATGCACAGCCCGGTATTCCAATTAGTGTTAATCAGCCGCTTATCGATAAAATGCTCGCTCAGCTGCCGTTTTCACCAACTGGTGCTCAGGCAAGGGTAGTAGAAGATATTCAAAAAGATATGCAGCACGCACGGCCTATGATGCGCCTGGTACAAGGCGACGTAGGTTCGGGCAAAACTTTAGTAGCGGCATTGGCTGCACTATCCGCCATTGGTGCCGGGCATCAGGTAGCGTTAATGGCGCCGACAGAACTGTTGGCGGAACAGCACGCGAATAACTTTCGCGGTTGGTTAGAGCCACTCGGTATAGAAGTTGGTTGGCTTGCTGGAAAGCTAAAAGGCAAGGCCCGCAATGAGGTTTTAGCGCGCTTAGAAGCCGGTGACATTCAAATGTTGGTGGGCACTCACGCTATTTTCCAAGAAAGCGTGACCTACCAGCAGCTAGCGCTGGTTATTGTGGATGAGCAGCACCGCTTTGGTGTACATCAGCGTTTGGCTTTGCGCGATAAAGGCGAGCAACAAGGCCGCTATCCGCACCAGTTGATCATGACGGCAACGCCTATTCCAAGAACGCTGGCCATGACAGCCTATGCCGATTTAGATACCTCGGTCATAGACGAACTGCCACCGGGCAGAACGCCGGTACAAACCGTGGTGCTCCCTGATACACGCAGAGCGGATGTGATAGAGCGCGTGCGCCAAGCGTGTAAAGATAACGGCCGCCAAGCCTATTGGGTGTGTACGCTTATTGACGAGTCCGAAGTGTTGGAGTGTCAGGCCGCTGAAGACGCTGCGGTTACCCTGCGTACCGCGCTGCCAGACTTACAAGTAGGCTTAGTACACGGGCGGTTAAAGCCCGCTGAAAAAGCGCAGGTTATGGCTGATTTTAAAGACGGTAAGCTTGATTTACTGGTGGCAACGACGGTTATTGAAGTAGGCGTAGATGTGCCTAACGCTAGCATTATGATTATTGAAAACCCTGAGCGTTTGGGCTTAGCCCAGCTCCACCAGCTTAGAGGCCGAGTAGGGCGGGGGGCGGTAGAAAGTCAGTGCGTACTTATGTATCAAAGCCCCTTATCTAAAACGGCGACTCAGCGCTTAGGGGTACTGCGTGAGTCGAACGATGGGTTTTACATCGCACAGCGCGACTTAGAAATTCGCGGGCCGGGGGAATTCATGGGCACGAAACAAACCGGAATGGCTGAACTTAAAATAGCAGATCTTGTACGCGACGCCGCCCTTATTCCAAAAGTTCAAGAAATTGCCTATACCCTTTGGGATAAATACCCGTCTCACGCCCAAGCAATCATCAATAGATGGATAGGGCATAAGGAGCAATACGGCCATGCTTAACAGTGTGCCTTTAGTTATCGCACAACACAGTACTCAAGATGATACTTCACTACTAAATAGTATTGGGGATAAGTGGGGCTTCCCCGTTGTTTCTCACAGCGAAAAGCCTGCCGAAGGGTTTTATCTTCAGATACAAAATGGTGTGTTGGGCCTTGCTGATGCGAGCGAGAAAAAAGTGCTGCCGGTTGAGGTTGATTTTGCTTCACCGGCCAGTTTGTATCGCAAACAACACGGTGGCGGACGTAAAGAGCCTATTGTTAAGGCGATTGGCATTAAAGGTAATGAAGGCTGGCATGTCGTGGATGCCACACCGGGGCTAGGTCGTGATGCGTTCATTTTAGTAAGCGTTGGCTGTAAAGTAACTATGATAGAGCGTTCGCCGATTGTGGCCGCGCTGCTTGAAGACGGCATACGCCGTTTAGCGCTTAGTTTTCCAGAACTTGCAGCTAAAATGTCGCTTCAACATGGAAATAGCGCTGAGGTAATGCAATACTTCACTGGTGAGAATGTGAACGCTATTTATTTAGACCCCATGTTCCCACATAAAAAGAAGTCAGCCTTGGTGAAAAAGGAAATGCGGCTGTTTCAGCAACTGCTTGGGCATGACCCCGATGCAGATGCGCTGTTACCGCCAGCACTTAAGCTAGCTACGCACCGGGTAGTCGTTAAACGCCCAAATAGTGCAGACGTGCTGGCAGGAGAAAAACCATCAATGGCAATAGAAAGTAAAAAACATAGATTTGATGTGTATTTGTGTCAAAAACCCTAGGAGAGCAACATGATACAAGTTGGTAGCACCTTGCCCGAGGTGGATTTCGGTCTTTTAGTCGATGGAGAAATGACAAACCCAGGCACTAATGAACTTTTCTCGGACAAGCGCGTTGTGTTGTTTGCAGTACCAGGGGCGTTCACGCCAACCTGTTCACAGGCTCATTTGCCGGGCTATGTGGCACTAGCAGACAAAATTAAAGCGAAAGGTATTGATAGCATTATCTGTCTTTCTGTAAACGATGCGTTTGTTATGGATGCATGGGGTAAGGCTAATAATGCAGAAGAAATTATTATGCTAGCCGATGGGAATGGTCATTTCACAAAGCAAATTGGCTTGGATATGAATACCAGTAACTTCGGTGGCTTGCGTTCATTGCGTTATTCAATGTTAATTGAAGACGGTGAAGTGAAGAAAATAAACGTAGAAGACCCGGGTCGCTTTGATGTAAGCGATGCACAAAGCATGCTAGATAGCTTGTAAATACGTTTCATCACCAAACGTTTCGTTCAAAAGCCCGCAACACGTGTTGCGGGCTTTTTTCTTTTAGCTTTTTGTGAATATTCATTAATTTACATATGCGTATACTTGCCCGTGATTTTCATTAAAATGTAACCCAACTATGATCTGACAGTTTGCTAATTGCGTTGAATATCAATGTGTTCAGCAAAGGTTAATGAACTAATATGCAATATTCTGTATCGAAAATGCAGAAAAATGAAGGGTTAACGTACTGCGTTACGTAGCATGTAGCCTCGTTTAGTTACCTTTACTTGCTTAATGATAATAAGTATCATTTGCGCATTAAGGCAAATGTTTTAGGAATAATTATGACAATAACACTGAAAAAAATGGGGGCGTTGGTGCTGGCCTCTGCCGTAACGCTCTCTATGCTATCGTCTCAAGCGCTTGCGAACGGGTCTATTGGCGATCACGTTAACAACCTTCACGCGCATATCGGTGAGTACACCGAAGAGGTGCACTGGCTAGAAAGCAAGTTTGGCAGTGTTGTTGATGCGTACGAAGCAAAAGACAAATCGTTAAAAACAGACGCGTTAATCGAGTACTGGGAAGAAGTGGACTTTCACTCTGCCATTGAAACCCAATATGTGCCTATTTACGCGTCTATTTGGCAGGGCATTTACGGCGTAAAAGTCGCCATTGATGAAGGCAAGCCAGTTGCAGATGTACGCGTTGAGCAAGAGAAGCTAAATCATGCCTTGTGGCAGGCGCTAGGCGCAGTTAAACTTGCGTCCCAGTACCAAAAGAAAGGTCTGGTTAACAAGGTTCAAACGACTGAAATAGAGCCGACAACTGGCCCTGAAGTCATTGACGATATTAAAACCCGTCTTGATCGCGTGGTAGCTAAATATGCAGAACAGCTACACGAAGTGGCAACTACGCTTGTTCACGACACTTATCTACAGCGTTTTGAAGGCGTAGAAGGTGATTTGATTGCCAAAGACGCAGCCTTGGTTGAAGACCTAGAGAAAGACTTTAACGTTACGCTTCCTCAAGCCATTTCGAAAGATACTGGCGTAGACGCAGTGCGCAAGGTAGTGGAGTCAATGCAGGCTAAGCTTGACCGCGCTCGCGCACTTTTAGTTGAAGTAGAGCAAAGTCGTAAAGACGTTTTTTAAAGGAAGGTGTATGCAACGTAGAACATTCTTACAAGGCTTAGCTGCAGCAGGTGTTTTATCTGGCTTGCCGCTAGGCTTTGCAAACGCTATGACACAAACCGGTAGTGTGTCAGTAGAATCCCTACCTAAATTAGAAGGTGATCTCACCTTGTACTTGGGGCGCGGTGAAGGCGGCTTGTATGAGAATGTTCTTAAAGCCATTGAAAAGCGCAACCCGAAGTTAAATTTGAAGGTAAGACGTGGTGGCTCAGCAGCATTGGCGAACACGATTGTGGCTGAAACCAAAGCGGGCGTTAAACGCGCAGACCTTTTTTGGGCAGTAGATACTGGCTCAATTGGTGTGGTGACGGACATCGGTGCCGCCAAGCCATTGCCTAACGATTTAACGGCACAGCTTCGTGAAGATTTTCAATATCCCAGCTGGTCACCGGTAACGGGCCGAGTACGTACGCTGCCGTACAACACCGAGCGCGTTAAGCCAGAGCAGATACCTGAAAGCGTAATGGCGCTTGCTGATAGCGACCTAAAAATAGGTTGGGCACCCGCTTATTCGTCGTTCCAATCTTTTGTTACTGCTATGCGTATTTTAGAGGGTGATAAAGCGACAAAGTCGTGGCTTAAAAGCATCAATAAGCATTCTAAAAAGTATGCGGGCGAACTTGGCGTGGTAATGGGCGTTGAGCGTGGCGAAGTGGATATTGGTTTTGCTAATCACTATTACACACTGCGCCTTAAATCAGGCAAGCCCGATGCGAATGTAGCGCTAGCTTACACTAAAGGCGATGCCGGTTGCTTAGTGAATGCGTCTGGTATTGTGGCGTTAAGCGAAGGCGACTTACCGGTTAACTTTATTCGTTACTTACTGTCGCAGGAAGTGCAGTCGTATCTTGCTCGTGAAGCCTACGAAATACCGCTTGTTCAGGGCGTCGAGCAACCGCAAGGCTTAGCAAGTTTGAGCACGCTTTCGCCCCCTGAAATGGACCTTCGTAAGTTGGCTGATTTACGCCCCACACTTAACCTTATGAGGGAAGTTGGCGTACTGTGACAAACTGGCCAAAGTCGTATCCACTGGCACTGCTTATTGCGCTGATGGCTTTATTGCCCGTCGGCGTTTTATTTTCTTTAGCCCAAGACAGTGCGCAACTTTTCGATACCCATAATCTTCGTGTTCTAGGTAACACGGTTTCACTGGTGGTACTTACCATTATTGGTTCGGTGCTAATTGGTGTGCCGCTTGCCTTTCTCACTGCCTATGTGCAAATGCCGTTTAAGCGCTTTTGGTTAATTTTACTTGCCGCGCCACTGGCACTACCCAGTTATATTGGCGCGTTTGCTATGTACTTCTCATTTGGCAGAGGCGGTGAAATAGAAAATATATTAGGTATTACCACGCCGTCCATCAGCGGATTGTGGGGCTCTGCGTTAGTGATGAGTCTTTACACTTACCCCTTTGTGATGATGACTACCCGTTCTAGCCTGTTAAGCTTAGATGCAAGCTTGGTGAATGCGGCTCGCACGTTAGGGCTCTCATTAGGCGCTAGCCTATGGCGTGTTGTGCTACCGCGCGTGGTAAATAGCGTAGCGGCAGGCGCTTTACTTGCTGCGCTTTATGCACTATCTGACTTTGGCACGCCGGCCATTATGGGCTTTGACACTTTCACCCGCGTTATTTTTGTTGAATACAATGCCTTTGGCTTGAGTCAGGCGGCGATGCTGAGCTTACAGCTTATGGTTATTGTCGGGCTAATTCTATTTATTGAAAGCCGCATCAGCGGCGCCTCAGAGCGTCCCGGCAGGCATTTATCACTCTTTCCTGGACGATGGCAGCGCAACCTTATGTTGCTCGCTACTATGCCGATAGTGCTGTTAGCTATAGTGCTTCCGTTAGCCATTTTTACCCTTTGGTTAATACGTGAAGGCACTGGGGGGTTCGAGTTAAGCTACGCATGGAACTCTGCTCACGCGTCTTTTATTGCCGCGGTGGTTGCCGTATTGCTGGCTATTCCAGTTGCCCATGCCGCTATTGCGGGTAAGGCAGGGCGCGTTATGGAGCGTATTACTTATTTTGGTTTTGGTGTACCTGGTATCGTTATGGGAACGGCGCTGGTATACGTAGGGCTTAAATATTTACCTGCGCTATATCAAACGTTAAGTTTATTGGTAATGGCCTATGTGCTGCGTTTTATTCCACTTGCGGTGGGTAGCGTAAGAAGTACAGCAGAGAATATCGACTCCGGTTTGGTGAAGGCGGCCCGCGTGCTAGGCGCAAGTCCTCGCGAGGCATTTATGCGTATTACGTTACCGTTAACCCTTCGTGGTATGATAGCGGGCGCAGCCTTGGTGTTCTTAGAGGCAATGCGAGAACTTCCCGCTACTTTAATGCTTGGCCCAACGGGGTTTGAAACCTTAGCCACTTACATGTGGCGTGTGTATGAAGCCGGTTATTTTGGTCGTGCCGCCGTACCGGGGTTATTATTAGTTTTATTATCAGGCGTGGGGTTAATTCTCATGCTGTCGGGCGAGAAAAAAGCCCAATTTACCGTTACCGAGGATGAGCGTTCGTAATGCTAAGTGTAAGTAATTTGTCAGTGAATTATGGGTCTACCCGCGTAGTCGACAAGTTAAACCTAGAACTGGGGCAAGACGAAATTCTCATGTTGGTTGGGCCGACAGGGTGCGGTAAAACCACAATCTTACAAGCACTTGCGGGGCTTATTCCTATTTCTGAAGGCACCATGCGTTTAGGTAAATGGGAAAGTAGTGCAAATAAGCACGTTCCGCCTGAAAAACGCAACGTGGGTATGGTGTTTCAAGATTTTGCACTTTTTCCTCACTTAACTGTTCAGCAAAACGTGTGCTTTCGTTTAAAAGATACATCCCTTGCCGATCACTGGCTTACCTTACTCGGCCTAGATAATTTCCGCGATGTTAAGCCAGCGCGACTTTCCGGCGGTCAGAAGCAGCGCGTAGCCTTGGCGAGAACCTTAGCCCACGAACCGGCCTATGTATTACTTGATGAACCGCTTTCAAACCTAGATGCCGCGTTAAAAGACAGCCTGCGTTGGGAAATTCGCGATGCGCTTAAGAAAGCGGGTGTGCCCGCTATCTGGGTTACCCATGACCAAGAAGAAGCGCTTAGCGTCGGTGATAGGGTAGGTATTTTAAATAAAGGCGTGTTAGAGCAGTTAGACACACCAGAAGCCTGTTATTCATCACCAGCTAGCCGTTTTGTTGCGCGCTTTATGGGCGAAGCAAGTTTCTTGAGCGCAACATTTGATGCTAGTGAAGCAAATACAGACAAAACGGTTGTTACTGAAATTGGCAAGGTGCCAGGCACGCCGCTTCAAGGTGCTAACGGTAATGTAGATTTACTCGTGCGCCCTGACGATTTAAGCCTAGATGCCACGCTTAGTGAGACCAACTGTACGGTTGAATGGGTGCGCTATGAAGGCGAAAGCCGATTGTATGCGGTTATGCTAGATAGCGGTGATGAACTTAAAGTACGTGTCAGCCACGAAAACGCGATTAAGCCCAGTACCCGTGCTTTTGTTCGGTTAATTACTACGCACCCGCTAGCGGTGTTTCCTAAAAACGTTTAGCAGCGCTTCTTTAAATAAGCGTAGCGCTTAATAACTGACTTAAAGAAAGAATATAACAAGGGCAGCCGTTTGGCTGCCCTTTCACTAACTAAGACATTCTTTATAACATACGCACTATGCGTTTTCATTAACCACAATGACTTTGCGATGCGGGAATGGAATTTCGATGTTCGCTTCATCTAGGGCTTTCTTAATTTGCTCAGGTACTGAGAAAAGAATGTTGAAATAGTGCTCGCCGTGACAAAACGGCCGAACAATAAAGTCTACAGAACTGTCGTTAAGCGTAGATACTTCTACAAATGGCGCAGGGTCTTTAAGTACATGCGGGTGGTCTGCTAATACTTTGTCGATAACCGCGCGAGCAGCATCAATGTTTTCGTTGTAAGCAATACCGAATGTCATATCTACACCACGAATTTCATGGTGCGAGTGGTTAACGATTTGCTCGCCCCAAATTTGGCTATTTGGAATGATAATTTGCTTATTGTCGAAGGTTTGCAAGATAGTCGTGAATAAGTCTATCTCGGTAACTTTACCAAATTTACCTGCCGCATCGACAAAGTCATTCACTTTATAAGGGCGGAAGATAAGTAACATAACTCCAGCCGCTAAATTAGACAGCGTTCCCTGAAGGGCAAGGCCAATAGCTAAGCCAGCTGCTCCTAAAAGTGCGATGATAGAAGCGGTTTGCACACCGAAGCGGTTAAGAACAGCAATGCCTACAAAGGCCAAGATGGTATAACGCGCTACACTGCCAAAAAACTTAAATAACGTATCATCAAGCTGAGGGTGGCTGCTAGCAATAGCAGCAATGGCGTTATAAACCTTACTTGCTATCCAAAGGCCAATAATAAGAATGGCTAGCGCAAGTAAAATATTGGTGGCCCATGCTAACGCAGCAGGCAGGTATTGATTAATATCGAGTGACGCTAAGAACTCTTCCATGGATACAATCCTCTGTAATTTGTGAAGTCGTCGCTATTTCGTTTGTTTGTTCAAATTGAGTTGCACCTCAATTGTGGCGCATAGTTATAAGCGAATTAATTTTTCTTTAGTATTGTTAAAAAGTATTAAAATTTATCAATGTCGACTAAAGAACAAGATTAAATTTCTCGGTAAAATAGGCTTTGCATTGTGCGGTGGGGCTTATTACGTATAATCCCGAATTCCTAACTAGCGCTGAGGCTGGCGTAAGTTATTTGGCTTGAATTAAGGTAAACCGATAGTGATAAAGCGCGATGTAATAGTGATTGGGGCCGGCGCAGCTGGGCTTTTTTGTGCAGCACAGGCAGGCGCGCGCGGACGCAGCGTAGAGGTGCTTGACCATGCCAAAAAAGTTGGGCGTAAAATTCTTATGTCGGGTGGCGGTCGTTGTAACTTTACCAATATGTATGCCGGGCCTGAAAACTTTCTATCGCAAAACCCCCATTTTTGTAAGTCGGCGCTTAGCCGCTATACCCAATGGGACTTTATCGGTTTAGTGGCCGAACATGGCATTGCCTATCATGAGAAGACATTGGGCCAATTATTTTGTGATGATAGCGCCAAAGACATCGTTGACTTACTGCTCAATGAATGTAGTAAAGCGGGCGTTACCATTACTACCCGCTGTGAAATTTTAAGCGTAGAAAAAAACGAAGGTGGGTATTCACTTACAACGTCGAGCGGCGAATATAGCTGTGAATCTTTAGTTATCGCGACGGGCGGTTTAAGCATGCCAAAGCTGGGGGCCACACCGTTTGGTTACAAAGTTGCCGAGCAATTTGGTCTTAAGGTTTTACCTACTCGGGCAGCCCTTGTTCCCTTTACCCTGCACGATAAAGACAAAGATATCTTGGCAGAACTTAGCGGTATCGCGGTAGATGTATACGCAAGCTGTAACGACACCACGTTTAAAGAAGGCATGCTGTTTACCCACCGTGGTTTAAGCGGCCCAGCCATGCTACAAATATCTAGCTACTGGGAAGCGGGCGACAGCTTAAGTATCAACACGCTTCCCAATGACGATGCCACTGCGCTTATACAAACCGCGCGTAACGAAACGCCCGATGCCCTGCTTGCTACCTCTTTAAATAAAGTATTCCCCAAGCGCATGGTGCAAAGCTTTATTGAGTATCATAACTGGCGCAATGTGCCGGTAAAACAGCTTACCCACAGCGAATGTGATGCCATTGCTGATACGTTAGAGAATTGGCAGGTGAAACCCAATGGCACCGAAGGTTACCGCACCGCAGAAGTCACCATTGGCGGGGTAGATACCAACGAGTTATCGTCTAAAACCATGATGGCCAAAAACGTGGAAGGCCTCTACTTCATTGGCGAAGTGGTAGACGTCACTGGCTGGCTAGGCGGCTTTAATTTCCAATGGGCGTGGAGCAGCGGCTGGGCAGCAGGGCAGGTGGTTTAAAACTTGATCTGAAATAATTAAAACGAAGACAGATGAAGATGTATCGAAGGCGGTCTTTCCTTTTTTCGAACTGAAAAGGCTCAAATTTTGATAGTTAAGCCTAAAATAGAGGCTGTCTTCTTTATAGCAAAGCTATTTAAAACCACTACTGCAATACCAGTTGGTTTTGTTCAAGGCCTGATGCATAGCGGTTCTCTGCGTTTAATTTACCAAATACTAATTCTACTTCTTGTTCTCAAAAAGCGCCTCTTACTATATCCCTGGACTAATCCCCTGTGAACGGCATTAGCTGACATTGACGGGCGAGCTGTACGGAATTGGGCTACGTACACTGCTTGATCATATCGCCAGGAACAAGGCTTTACGTATATAAAACCGGCTTTAAGTTCAGTATTCTTATTACTGAATAAGGATTACTGTTTTGCTCTGGTATAAAAGGGGTTATGTTGAAATTTTCGTAGTGTATTGGGTTAATACTCTAAGGAGAATAGATGAATGTGGTTGACGGGCGGTAAGCGTATCACTAATATTAAAAATAACACGCCCGCCAAGCCTCTTAACAATGCTCAAATTGTGCGGGCTTTTTTATGCCTGAATTTTACGTCATGGAAGATAAGGCATAATGAATCAATTCAACAAACCCGCGGTTAGTGTTACAGAACAAATCAGCATTCTTAAAAATCGCGGTCTAGCCATTCAATTTCCAGAGCGTGCGGAAAGATATTTAGAAGTAATAAGCTATTTTCGCCTTAGCGCATATATGCGCCCCTTCCAAAAGAATATAAACAAACGAGGTGTAGACCATCAATTCAAAGATGGAACTGAATTTAAACAAATAGTGAACTTGTATTCTTTTGATAGAGAATTGCGATTGCTCATTATGGACGCTATTGAGAGAGTAGAAGTTGCAATTCGAGCTACCTTGAACAACGTGATGGCTAACAAGTATCAAACTGATGATATATGTAGTGGTTCTCACTGGTACTTGAATAAATCATTATTTAAATCATCATATCAGCACAAACGACTGTTAAAAGAAATCGAAGACAAGCAATTAAAAGAATTCAACGATCTTCAGAGAGACGTAAAAAAGATTGAACGAACTTCAGCTGCCGCAGAAATTAAAGTACGGCGGATTGAAAGAAGAGTTAGAGAGAATTATGCCCGCTTTTACCAACATACATATGATTCGCCTCAGCTTATGCCTGGTTGGGCGATGGTAGAAGAACTAACTCTCGGGAGTATATCTCACTTATATCGGGGGCTAGCAAGAGATAGCGACCGTAAAGACATAGCTAGAAGATTTGACTTACCTCAAGAGGTTCTTGAAAGTTGGTTGCATACGCTAAACTTTGTGAGGAATTGTTGCGCACATCATAGTCGGCTTTGGAATAGAGAGTTGTCTGTTCAGCCCAAAATTCCCAATGGTGATAACTGGCAGATGCCAGATAGATTAGAGCCCAGCCAGGTTCAGCCTAAGCGTCGTATCTATATGGTGTTACTTATGTTAGGTCACCTGATGAGACAGGTTAGTCCAGATAGTCAATGGCATAAGAAAGTAAAAGCGCTGGTTACACTTCATCCCGAAATCCCAATATTTCCTATGGGCCTTCCTGATGATTGGCTTACCCACGAATTCTTCAGTAGTTAAGTACCACTAGACATCAAAACATCTTCATGAAATACAAATTTGCAAAGCCAATGAGTGAGATTAAGTAAAAATCATTCATAATAAAATATATTCGTTTTACTTATCCTCATTTGCAGCCTCTAACATTAAAACGACATACCTATCGCCAAACCCGCTACCACCGCACTTTTATGGTTTCTGTGGTAGTCGTAATGAAGTTGGGGCGACACGGTAAAGCCAGCCATTTCAAATTCGTACAAAAGGCCTAAGCGGGCGACTTCCATTTTATGACTGCCATGAAATTCTAGGCCTGGGCCAATTTGTGCAATGAAGTGGTTAGTAATATGAAGGTCGGCAACCAGTAAGTAGGTATAGGCATCTAAGTCTTCGTATGCGTACTCTGCAACAAAGCCAACGCCTAAAAAGTCATTAAGTCTGTATTCGTAATCGATACCCAGCGTAAACGCGTTGCCGCACTCTTTTGTGTAGGTTGTGCCTACAAGCGCAGACAAATGGTGTGGTGTTGATTGCCAGTGATGAGCATTTCCTTTTGCACCAACGCCAGAGGCATAAGCTGAGGCACCCAGCAAAACGGTTGCTAAATAAACTCGCATGGTCTTACTCACTTACGTTCTAATCGTGACTTCCCAGAAAGTTGTACTTCCTAGCACTCATTAAAGCGTAGGTATGATTCACGCCTCTTGCCAATGGACTTTAGTTTAACGACTTTACCAGATAGGAGGTTGATAAGGTTATAGGTTGAGCTAATTGCTTAAGGTAATAGAAGTTACCGCCTATCCATACCGCTAAAGTTTCGTTAGATTTTAGTACAAGTGGTGAGCGCAAAGAGTATGAAGAAACTTAATAGATATGACAGGGACAAATTTAATAATGCCTACACTAACATGCCCGCGATAGGAAGCCTTAGGCCTAATTAACGTTGTTTTTTCTTATAACTTTGTCGTGAAGCGGTAGTCTTGTCTATACTCGGATAGTACGAACAAATATAGGCTTGCTCAGCAGGAAATATATCGTCAAAACCACAATAGAGGAGTGTCATTATTTTAATACGCGGAGTGTCACGTGCTTAAGCAATTGATTTATCGAAGCAAAGCTACGGAAAAATTTAGTGAGGAAGATTTATCGAAAATAATGTCAGACTCCCTACCGTACAATGAGCCAAATGGCATTACAGGTATTTTGTTATTCGATGGTGAATACTTTTTTCAAGTGCTTGAAGGAGAAAGCGAAAAAGTCGAAGCGCTCTATGAACATATCAAAAAGGACAGGCGTCACAGTGCTATCGTAAAGGTAACAGAAATTGTTATTCACGAACGTAACTTTGGTGCTTGGCTTTTAAGAACCCTGCTGGTTAATCAAGGTAGTCGCTGTTACTGGCTGCCCTCAGACCTAAACCTTAATCGAGAAAGTCGAATATTTGCGTTACTAAACAGTTTTGCTTCAGGTAAATGGCGAAACTGCTTGAGTGATGACGATCGCAAGAAAATTAACGCGAAAGTGGCAGTTAAAGCTGCATCTGTAGATGCTTTCGAAAACTCCAACATTCAGTTCGCTTTCCAGCCCATTGTTGATACGTTTAAAGGCAGAGTCTCAACAATAGAAGCGTTATTAAGAGCTGACGACGGCAGATACCCTGAAGCTATCCTCGACAGTTTACACGGTGATGAAAAATATAAGTTTGACCTTGAGACTAAGGCTATAGCAATAGCCCAAGGGGCTAAGTTACTCAACCCATCCCAATCACTTTCGGTAAATTTATGCCCGGGCGCTATCACACATATGCCCAATGTGGCTGACTATTTGTGCTCTTTATTAAATCAACATAAATTAAAACCAAAACAACTGGTGCTAGAGGTCACGGAAACGGAAATTATTAGTGAAAGCGCTGCATTCTACGACGTTATTGCGCGTATACGCTCGCGCGGAATTCAAATCGCTATCGATGACTTTGGTGCAGGGTACGCTGGTTTATCTCTGCTCGCAGATTTTTCGCCCGATATAATAAAACTCGATAGAAAGATTACTACAGGTATTCATGAAGACGGTCATCGTCAGGCAATTACTGAAGCTGTGTTAGAGTTTGGTAATGCAATGGGCATTCCACTGGTTGTGGAAGGCGTCGAAACAATGGAAGAGTGGCTGTGGCTTCAGCATGTAGGTGTTCAAAGGTTTCAGGGCTTTTTGTTTGCAAGGCCGCGGCTTAATGGCCTATCGGAAATAAATTTTCAAGTGTAAAAGAGCAACACACAAGCGCCGGGTTCGCGTCTTTATAGCGAATAAAAATTCACGTGAGTTGTGCCTTGGCCACTTTTTTAACTGCTGTGGTTAAATCGGCAAGTGCTGCTGACTCAAGCGTAGTCCAATGCCAAAACAGCGGTACTCCCAGCTCTTTTTTGGGAAACAGTGGGATTAACTCACCCTCTTTGACCTCTTGCGCTACCTGAAGTGTTGGCAGCAGCGCCCAAACCACGCCATCTAACGCCATTTTTACAAAACCATGAGACGAGGGATACCAGTGACAGGTAGTAAACGTAGGCGCAATATTTAAACATTCCCTTTGATAGTCGGTAAGTAGCGTTACATCGTATTCATCGTACAAAAGCCCCGGCGTATTCATTACATGTTCAGGCGATATTCCGTTACTAAGATGCCGCTCTATGAAACGAGGCGAAGCATACAGCTGGTAGCGCATGGTGCCTAACCTGACCGACTGGCCACCGGTGACAGGTGTTCCCGTTTGGCTAATGCATGCCATAACCCGCCCTTGTTGTAATATCTCTCTGGTTTGGGTTTGATCTGCGTTGACGATGTGCACTGGATTGGCGTGCTTTTCACTGAATGAAGCCATAACTTGTGAATACCACGTGGCAAGCACATCATTGTTCACTGCTATACTGATAGGTGCTGCCGAGGCTTCTAAACCACTTTTTATATTTAATGCTTCTTCAAGCACACTCACTTTCTGTATATGAGCAAGCAGCTCTTTCCCAAGCGGTGTTGCTTTCAATGGCTTAGTACGCACCATCACCGGGCCACCCACACTTTGCTCTAAGCGTTTTATCTTCTGAGAAACCGCCGATTGCGTAAGATTTAGCGCCTGCGCGCCCTTTTCAAACCCTCCGTAGCGAAGAACTTCGTGAAAGCATCGTAGCGCGTCGTAGTCGAGCATGGTGATCCTGTGAAAAGAAGGTTATTAGTATTAATTTTGCTTATCAAAGACAAAAATCATTAATTTAATTTAGCTGCTTAAGGTGTATAAAATCAAGCCAATTATTTAGGTTGCTACGGCGTATTGATAGTCAATGATGAGCAACCAGCTCGTTCTATTTTATTTATCTATTTACTTTAAGAGGCAGACAACATGTTGGCGGCAGCAACAAGTGGTTTCGTGATGGGCGGTACCCTTATCATCGCAGTAGGCGCACAAAACAGCTTTCTGATTGAGCAGTCGATGAAAAAGCAGTGGACCACCCTATTCGTTTTACTGTTTATTCTTAGCGATGCCATTTCAATTAGCCTGGGTGCGATGGGCTTTGGCTTGTTGTTGCAAGAGTATCCAATGCTAGTGACGGTGACCAAATGGGCTGGCGTAGCATTTTTGTTATGGATAGCGTTTAACAAGATTAAGTCGTCGTTAGCAAATGATGCCTTGGTGTTAGCGATGGCGAAAAAGCAACTGTCGTTTAAAAAGGCGCTGTTAATTGCATTGGCAGTAACGTGGCTTAATCCACATTTTTACTTAGACACGCTATTGCTAATGGGAAATTTGGCGAGTCAGTGGCAAGAAAATAAATGGTGGTTTGTGGGCGGTGCGATTGGGGCATCCGTAGTGTGGTTTGTGGGGCTAAGCACCCTGACCGCGCGCTTTGCCCATCATATGCAACGTCCCAATTTTTGGCGCTGGTTTAACCGCCTAAATGCGGCCGTGTTGGGGATGGTAAGTATACAGTTGGCAAGCCTTTAGCTAAGACACGCTGAGTCGCAAAATTCTAAGACGCGTTGAACCCCAGGCTTTCGTTGAAACGGTATACTGCTGCGGTAAGTCAAACCACTGATTTAAAGGATATACAGGTGAGCTGGATTTATTTGATAACGGCGGGCTTGCTGGAAATTGGCTGGCCCGTAGGACTTAAAATGTCGCAAGAGGCGGAAACCCGTGTCATGGGCATTCTACTGGCCACAGGTTTTATGGCTGCCAGTGGTTTTTGCCTTTGGATGGCACAAAAACAAATTCCCATAGGTACGGCGTATGCTGTATGGACGGGCATAGGGGCAGCGGGCACGTTTTTGGTAGGCGTGATGTTTTACGGCGACCCTGCGTCGTTAGCACGCTATTTTGGCGTGGCGCTTATTGTGGCGGGCGTTGTTGTACTTAAACTAGCGCACTAATGTGGAGGCGGCCAACCTGAGCGGCCAAAAGCAAATAAAAAGCCCGTTCGCTTTTCATTGTGAACGGGCTTTTTTACCTTTCTACGCCTCAATTATGCAAGCGTGGGGCTATATTTAGTAATACCCTAGCTGGCTTCTAAGTTCGGCCATAAAGGTTTCAATACGCTCAGCATTTTTGCCTAAATCGCTTTTCCCTACGCGTGATTTACTGCGTACATCAACCAAGGTGTCATCGCTTTTAGCGGTTAACCTGATAACCACGTCGTCTTTGAAGCCGAACCAAGTGGTGGTGTCGGTGGCTTCCAGTGTGTTAGGTAAAGCGCCATCGCTAACGCGTTCCCAACCCAGTGCCTCTATCGCTTTCTCTGCGGCCATATAAACTTCATTGACGGGCTGTGGCAACAGTTGAGTTTTAATTTCAGGGTAGGCTTCTATCTGCTGTTTGGTGACGTCGCCGCCTTCATAGGCTACCGAGTTAGGCGCGCCTTCGCGCAGTGGTGCGATAGCTACAAATTCGGGTGGGTTTGTCACGTCGGTGGTGATATCGTGAATGGGGGGAACCGCGCTTGCCTTGCTCATCATGCTAACCGGCATGCCTACCGCAATTAGCGCAAGAATAGCGCAAACAAGCGTACTGCCCCAGTTTACGTTTTTACGGTTTAGTAATACCTGCAAAATAATAAGTATGATGGCTGCGCCGCCGACATATACGCCGAAGCGTAACGATGTAAACGCGGTGCCTAGGCTGACGCCAGCATATTGATACAGTGGGCCAGGCAATACCACCATGAGAAAACCAACTATGCTGGTTAGGGCAATGAGTGCTTTCAAGTGAACTCCAAGGTTGTTATTTTAGTTTGACCAACCTACTTTAACAGGCAAATGGGAATTTTGGATTAGTTTCTCGCAATAAAAATGGGGGCCGTTTATTTTGCTGAGCCCTTTTATTTAAGTAAAAACTCTCTACAGCCCGAATCTAAAAAAGGTAAGTCGCATTGCAAAGTGAGACAGTCGATGAAGCTATTTACGTACAACAAGCTGAGTTGTTGGTTGACCTTCTCTCTACCTTCAAGCCTTTTTTTATAAAGGGTATTAGCGAATACGCGCTTATCGAGCTGTTGAAAAAAGCCCCCTATCAGTTTTTCGATGAAGACGCGCTGCGTGACCCACTTATTCTCTTTAAAACCCATTTCGTTTTGTTTCACGCGCTTTATCAATTGAAACGCAATTGGCGCGAGCGAAATGAAGGCGAGTTAGATATTCATGCGCTCAAAATTTCGTTAAAGCCCATTGATAAATCAGACGCTGAGCAAAACGACGGGGCCAAATTAAGAGGCAAAGTAATAACGGAACCAGATAAGCTGGCTGAATACTACTTGGATTGGTCTAACTTCGAGAAGACCGACCGCGATAGCGTTGAAACATTATTAAACGGGTTTTGGCAGCGCATGGCAGGGTTGCGAACCGCCAACTATCAGCAAAGTGATATTGATAATGCCCACGACTTACTAGGGGTAAATGAGGCGGATGGCGTATCGAGCATGTCATTAAAGCGCGCCTACAAAAAAACGCTTCAGCGCGTGCATCCTGATAAAGGGGGTAATGGGCAACAGGCGCAAAAGGTTATTCAGGCATATCAGATGCTATGTGCGTACTATTCGCTAAATTCGGCAAAATAGAATGATACTGAGCGTATAATTTCGCATTATTCGTATAATGTATATGGCCTACGGCAGTTAAACGACAACAACGGTAACTTCAGCTTCATTCTCTTTTATTCTGATGTATAAATGCGCACAATATGAACGATAAGAGCGCAGATTCGTACTAACGAGCGTTTAACTGTGCCACACCTCTTCCGATTATCATCGTATCGGTCTAGTAGGGCTGTAGATAATTAGGCGCATTGGAAGCAAACATTCTTAGTTTTATATTGGAAATACGGAACAAAGGCCGTGTTCTGTAAACGTTATTGGGAAATAGAAAATTTATGAGTCGCATTTTTTATGTTACTGCAGCATTAATAACCCTGTTGGGCGTTATTGGGTGTTCGAACGAAGGTGAGCAAGCGCAGCAAGGTGCTCAGCAAGGTAAGCCTGCACCTTCCGTATCGGTAGTTACGCTGGAAAAACAACCTGTAGTACATGAAATGGTGTTGCCGGGCAGAGTTAGCCCGTCTCGTCAGTCTCAGGTGCGTCCCCAGGTAGATGGTGTTATTACCGAGCGCCTATTTGAAGAAGGCGCTTATGTAGAAAAAGGTCAGCAGCTTTATCAAATTGACGAGGCACGCTACCTGGCGCAGCTAAATAGTGCTAAGGCTGATTTAAAAAGCGTAGAGGCAAACCTTAAAACACTGGAAGCGAAAGCTCGCCGTTACGACGACCTTGTGGCGCAAAATGCGGTAAGTAAGCAGGAATACGACGACGTTATTGCCCAAAAAGACCAGGCGCAGGCCGCCATTAGTGTGGCTGAAGCCGCAGTTGATGTGGCTAAAGTAAATATGGGCTATACCAAGGTATACGCGCCGATAAGCGGGCGTATTAGCCGTTCGTTTGTAACCGAAGGTACCCTTGTCACTACCAATCAGGCACAGCAGCTTGCCACCATAACCCAGTTAGATCCTGTTTTTATTGATATGCAAGAATCAGGGTCGTCAATTATCACATTGCGCCAATCAATGCGTAAGCAAGGCTCTATGGACGTAGAGTTGACGGTCGATGAAGTGACCGGTAAGCGCTATGAACAAACCGGAAGCGTAAAATTTTCTGAAGTCACCGTTGATGAGAGCACGGGCTCAGTCACCCTTCGCGCAGAAATGCCAAACCCTGAAGGCGTGTTACTGCCAGGGTTATTTGTAAAAGGCCACGTTATCACTGGCCGTGAAAACGCGCTATTAATCCCTCAGCGTGCCACCACTCGCCAGCCTGACGGCTCGTTGTCTGTGTATGTTGTTAACAAGAACAATGAAGTTGAAGGTCGAACCTTAGAAATTGGCAAGATTTACCGCGATCAGTATGTGGTTTTAAACGGCGTGAGTGAGGGCGAGAAGGTCATTGTAACTGGGTATCAGAAGGTTAAACCTGGTGCAAAAGTTAACCCGTCTGAATGGCAACCGTCATCACGTGGCTCACGATAGCAAGCAAGGGATTTAAGTAATATGGCTCGTTTTTTTATAGACAGGCCCGTGTTTGCATGGGTGCTCGCAATTATCACTATGATGGCTGGTGTACTTGCCATTACTTCACTGCCAATTGAGCAATATCCCAAGGTGGCTCCCCCTTCGGTGACCATTTCGGCAACCTACCCTGGAGCGTCGGCAGAAACCGTTGAAAACTCGGTAACGCAGGTTATCGAACAAAGCCTAACGGGTATCGACAATTTGCGTTATTTCTCGGCAAGTAGCTCGAACAGCAGCCTATCGATAACGTTAACATTCGAACCCGGTACCGACCCTGATATTGCGCAAGTTCAAACGCAAAACAAGGTGCAAGGCGCTTTGCCGCTGTTGCCAACCCAAGTGCAGCAGCAAGGGGTAACAGTAACTAAGGCGAACAGTGCTTTTGCACTGGCGGTGGGTTTTTATTCTGAAGACGACAGCATGACGCAGTATGATCTGAGCGACATGTTAGTGTCGAGTTTCCAAGACCCAATATCCCGTGTAAACGGGGTAGGTAATGTGCGGGTTTTTGGTGCGCAGCGTTCTATGCGCATTTGGTTAGACCCAGATAAACTGTATAGCTATAACCTGACCCCCACGGATGTTCAGGCAGCCGTGCAGGTTCAAAACACTGATGTTTCAGCAGGGCAATTAGGTGGTTTACCGGCTATTGAAAACCAGCAAATAAACGCGACTATTCAAGCGCAAAGCCGCCTACAGACCGTAGAAGATTTTGAGAACATCGTACTTCGCGTAAATACCGATGGTTCGCAAGTGCGAGTACGAGATGTTGCGCGGGTAGAGCTTGGTGCACAAAGTTACGATGTTATTGTTCGCTACGATAGAAGGCCTGCTTCTGGCATGGCCATCAGCTTAGCGTCGGGGGCTAATGCCCTAGATACGATAAAAGCCGTAAAAGCCAGAGTGGAAGAGTTACGTTCAAACCTACCTGATAGCGTAAAAGTGGTTTATCCGCTCGATAGCTCACCTTTTATCGAGCTATCTATTGAGTCGGTGGTACATACTTTAATTGAAGCGGTAGTGTTGGTATTTTTGGTGATGCTACTTTTCCTTCAAAACTGGCGTGCCACTCTTATTCCTACTATTGCGGTACCTGTTGTTTTACTGGGTACATTTGCCGTGCTACTGGCCTTTGGTTTTAGTATTAATGTACTGACCATGTTTGCCATGGTGCTTGCCATCGGGCTGTTAGTGGACGACGCCATCGTAGTTGTAGAAAACGTTGAGCGTATTATGGAAGAGGAAGGCCTTTCGCCTGCCGAAGCCACTAAAAAGTCGATGTCTCAGATTACGGGGGCGTTGGTAGGTATTGCAGCCGTTCTTTCAACCGTATTCATTCCCATGGCGTTCTTTAGCGGTTCTGCGGGGGCGATTTACCGCCAGTTCTCTGTGACTATCGTGTCGGCGATGGCGTTTTCAGTATTAGTTGCCATTGTGCTGTCCCCTTCGTTGTGCGCCACGTTGTTAAAACAGCATTCCGAAGATCATGACAAGAACAAAGGCTTCTTTGGCTGGTTTAACCGCACCTTTAACAAGGGGCGTGACCGCTATCAAAGAACCACCACTCACATGGCGAAACGATTTAAGCGCTATTTCGTGGTGTACGGGTTATTAGTGGGCGGTATGGCGTTCATATTTAGCCAGCTTCCAGGTGCGTTCCTTCCCGATGAAGACCAAGGGCGAATGATGGTGCTCGTCAGCACACCGCCAGGGGCAACAGCAGGGCGAACGCTAGAGTCAATTAAACAGGTTGAAGACTACATTCTTGAGCAGGAAAGCGACGCAGTTAACGGTATGTTTGCGGTAGTGGGCTTTAGCTTTGCAGGTCAAGCGCAAAATGCCGGCATGGCGTTCTTAAACTTTAACGATTGGAGCGTGCGAGACGAGAGTGATTCTGCATTCGCGGTTACGCAGCGCGCGTTTGGTGCCTTTAGCCAAATTCAAGATGCCTCGGCCTTTCCCATTGTACCGCCACCCATTATGGAGTTAGGCAACGCGACAGGCTTCGATATGCAGCTGGTGGATCGCGGTGGAAACGGTCATGAAGCCTTAATGAATGCCCGTAACCAGCTACTGGGTATGGCTGCGCAGAACCCGAAACTTGCAGGTGTGCGCCCCAATGGCTTAAGTGATGTTCCTCAGTTTAAGATTAATATCGACAGTGAGAAAGCATCGGCACTCGGCTTGAATTTAAGTGAGATTAATAACGCGCTTCAAATTGCTTGGGGCTCAAGCTACGTCAACGACTTTATCGATAAGGGGCGTATTAAGCGCGTATATATGCAGGCTGATTTGCCGCATCGTATGACCCCTGAAGACTTAGATAAGTGGTTTGTGCGCAACAGCGACGGCGAAATGGTGGCATTTAGCACCTTCTCTACGACAGAGTGGGTGTATGGCTCACCTAAGCTGGAGCGCTTTAACGGTATTTCATCGGTGAACATTCAAGGTAGTGCAGCACCTGGCGTGTCCTCTGGTGAAGCGATGGCTGAAATGCAAAAGCTGGTTGGTCAACTACCGTCAGGGTTTGCGGTTGAATGGTCGGGCTTATCTTACGAGGAACAGGAAGCAGGCTCTCAAGCCCCCATGCTGTATGCGCTTTCTATTTTGATCGTGTTCTTGTGCTTAGCCGCCCTGTACGAAAGCTGGTCGGTGCCTTTTGCCGTCATGCTGGTTGTTCCCTTGGGTATACTAGGCTCGGTAACCGCCGCGTTCATCTTTAACTTGCCAAATGATGTTTACCTGCAGGTAGCCTTTTTAACAACGGTGGGTTTGGCTGCAAAGAACGCGATTCTTATTGTTGAATTTGCAAAAGAGCAGTACGAAAACGGTGAAGATTTAATGACAGCCGTATCTAACGCGGCCTCCCAACGTTTTCGCCCAATTCTTATGACGTCTATGGCATTTATCCTTGGGGTAACGCCGCTAGCGCTGGCAAGTGGAGCGGGAGCAGCAAGTCAGAACGCTATCGGCATTGCGGTGATGGGCGGCATGTTTGCGGCGACATTCTTGGCTATTTTCTTTGTGCCCATGTTCTACGTGATGGTAGAAAAACTGTTCCATAAAGAAGACAAGCAATAAGCAAGTGCGCTAGAGTGAGAAAAAAACGTTTCATTCTTCTACATAGGGATATTGGTAATGACCACAGTTGTTTTTTCTCACGGCAAAGAAAGCGGTCCATGGGGCAGTAAAATAACCACGCTTTCTAATGTAGCGAACGATATGGGCTTTGGTGTAGAGAGTATCGATTATCAAGATCTCGATTGCCCCGAAGCCCGCTTAGAGCGCCTAAAAGAGACCATTGCTGAAAAGTGTAATGACGTTGTTTTAGTGGGCTCGAGCATGGGCGGCTATGTGTCACTCGCCGCGGCGAGCCAAATATCGGCGAGAGGTGTCTTCCTTATGGCGCCTGCGCTGTACTTGCCCAATTACAAAGTTCAGCGTTTTCCCTACGACGGTTACGTGAGTTTGGTGCACGGCTGGAACGATGAGATTGTGCCAATTGAGAACAGCCTTAAGTACGCTCGTCATCAAAAAGCGCAGCTTTTGTTACTTAACGACGGTCACCGTTTAGCAAATAGTAAGTCGGTAATTTCGCCGTTTTTCAGAAACTGGTTGGAAAAGTTTCGCTACTAACCTTTTGTATTCATAAGGTGTGTTGGCTGAAGGCGTGCCTTAACCCCCATGTACTATGATATTCATAAAGCCCACTTCGGTGGGCTTTTTGCTACCTGCTTACGTCAAACACAACCTACGACCAATCGCTTATAGCGCTTTTGGCTTCAAAAGCAGGAATGGGCGTATTTTTATGGCATGATGAGATATGGCTATGAACAGGGCAGATGGAAATGACATGTAGTTTACCTCAAGCGCCACAGTGGTCTTCTTTAATTAAATCTGGTTGCCGTGTCTTCGTTGGCGGGAACGCGTCAGTACCTCACGCACTCGTGCAGCACCTTATTGATAACAGCGAAGGTTTTAGTGATATAGAGCTTGTGCACATGCTGGCATTAGGCGACACCCGCTGGGTAAAAGAAGAGTACAAAAATTTATTTAAAGCGAACACCTTCTTTATTGGTGGTGATACGATGCGCAAGGCCGTAGATGAAGGACGCGCAGATTATACGCCGGTTTTCCTGTCTGAAATTTCAAGTTTGTTCAGCGATGGTACCCTTGCCCTTGATGCAGCGCTAGTGAACGTAAGCCCCCCTGATGAATTTGGCTATTGCTCGTTGGGGCCTGCGGTAGATATCGCTATGTCGGCCATTAGGCAAAGTAAAAAAGTCATCGCCCAAATTAACCCGCAAGTGCCTAGAACATCTGGGCACTCCTATATTCACATTAGTGAAATTACCGCCTGTATCGAGGCAGAAGAGCCACTGGTTGAGGTGTCGCCGCCGCCAATAGATTCGGTCGCTGAACGGATAGGGCAGTATGTTGCTATGCTTGTTGACGACGGGGCGACGTTGCAATTTGGTATTGGCAAAATTCCCAGCGCCACCTTAAAGTATTTGTGTAATCACAAAGACCTGGGGATTCACAGCGAAATGCTGACCGACAGCATTATTGAACTGTTGGAGTCGGGCGCAATTACGAATAAAAAGAAGACCTTTCACCCGGGTAAAATCGTCACGAGCTTTGCTATTGGCACGCGTAAACTTTACGACCTAATTGATAGTAACCCTCATATTGAATTTTACCCAAGCAGCTATGTGAATAAGCCTACTAACATAGCCAAAAACGATAATATGGTGGCGATAAACAGCGCCTTAGAAGTGGATTTAACCGGGCAAGTGGTGGCCGACTCTCTAGGGTATGACTTTTACAGCGGCATTGGCGGGCAGGTAGACTTTGTCACTGGCGCGTCTATCAGCAAGGGCGGAAAGGCGATCATCGCGCTGCCGTCTACGGCAAAAAATGAAACCATTTCTCGGATAACTCCGCGTATCAGTGAAGGCGCAGGCGTAGTAACGTCCAGGGGCAACGTGCAGTATGTGGTAACGGAGTACGGCATTGCGTCGCTTAAAGGCAAAAGCATTCGTGAGCGTGCATTAGAGCTTATTCGTGTTGCTCACCCTAAATTTCGCGCAGCCTTGCTAGAAGAAGTTCGTCAGCATTATTGGGTGCCCCATTACCAAGAAAAGTACCCTACCGATATACCCGAATTAGGTGCTATACAGCTTAAAAAGCTCAACATACAAGGCGAAACCTTCTATATGCGGCCCTTGAACCCCGCTGATGAGCGGCGTCTTCAAGAGTTTTTCTATTCCCATACCAAAGAAACGCTGAGGCTGCGTTATAACTACGACCCTAAACAAATGTCTCGTGAAAAGTCATGCAATTTGGTGTCGGTGGATCAAAGCGCTGATGCTGCCTTATGCATTGTAAGGCAAGAAGGCTCTCGCATTACCATTCATGCGGTGGGACGTTTTTACTATAACCCTGATGACAATACCTGTGAGGCGGCGTTTGTAACCAGGGAAACCCAGCAGGGCAAAGGGATGGCAAGTCGGCTTTTAAACGAGCTTATCAATGTTGCCAAGGTACGGGGCATTGCAAAAATGATGGCCTATGTACGCGGTGATAACAGTCCGATGATAGCCATATTTGAACAGGCCCAATTCAAAAGAAAATTTACTGGCGACCCCAGTGACATAGAATTAGTACTCGATGTGGCTTCACTGACATGACAATAAAAATATTTCGCGGCAAACATGGCACTAAACACGATTTGGGTAAAGACCACCCAGAGTCGCCCGACCGCTTGTTTGCCATTGACGATCAGCTCCTTTCCTCTGGTTTAGACATGGTGTGTGAACACGCAGATGCTACGCCTATTGCTGAAGCTTACTTAACGCTTGCCCACGACCCTTACTATGTAAAAAGTGTATTTGAACAGGCTGCTCAGGCAATGTTTAGCGACCATGAAAAAACACAATATTCAGAAAGAAAAGACAGCGTAGCCTGGCTTGACGAAGACACAGGCTTAATGCGACATAGTTTAACCGCGGCGTTAGAGTCGGCGGGGGCAGGCTGTAATGCGGTAGACTGGGTGATGGATGGTGAAGACCGGCAAGCATTTTGTGCAACCAGGCCGCCGGGCCACCACGCCACTTATGATAGTGCGATGGGTTTTTGCGTTTTTAATAACATTGTTATAGCTGCCCGTTACGCACTTCAAAACTATGGGCTTAAACGCGTGGCGATTGTCGACTTTGATGTTCACCATGGCAATGGCACCGAGCAAATTGTTGCAGGCGACCAACGCATAATGCTGTGTAGCAGCTTTCAGCACCCATTTTACCCCCACAGTGGCTCACCAGTGTCGGCCAGTAATATCTTGTCTGTACCTTTAGACGCAGGAACCACTGGTGAGGTATTTCGAGAAAAAGTGCAGCACTGGTTTGATGCCCTTCGCAACTTTCAGCCAGAACTCATCCTAATATCGGCCGGTTTTGATGCTCATGCAGAAGACCCAATGGCTCACTTGCGGTTAGTTGAAGATGACTATTTCTGGGTAAGCGAGCAGCTGCGAATTATTGCCGATGAGTGCTGCAAGGGGCGCATAGTCAGCATGTTAGAGGGGGGATATGATTTAAGCGCATTAGGGCGCAGTGTTGTAGCCCACCTTAAAGGGATGAGTCGCCCGTCATCGATAACCCCTTAGGGACGAGGGCGACGTTCTGCGGCTTAGCTCGAACTAACTATGTTAGAGGGCGAGCCAGTTAACCAACATATACAGGCCTGCACCAAACATGGCGAGATTCTCTGTTAACGAGATAAAGCCAAGGGGCAGGTCTGAATTACCGCCAACGCAGGCACACTTAAGCTCTCGCTTGTCTACATATACTGCTTTTATGACAGATACAGCGCCGATTGCACCAATGAATATAGAAACTGGCGATACCATAAGCGCAGGTAGTCCGGCGAGCATGCCTAAACCAGCGTAGGCTTCAGCAAAGGGGTAAACATAAGCGTAACGCACGTGCTTCATTGCCAGCAGATCATAGGTGATAAACTGGTTTGAAAATGCGACTAAATCCTGCAGTTTCTGTAAGGCGAGAATGACCATAGTGATACCGATAAAGTTCATCACAAACGGTTCTACATCAGCGGCTAGGCCGCCTTTTAGCATAAGTGCAGCTACCATCAATGCAGCTAACGAGAAAATAACGATAATGGGCGTATAGCGAGACCCAAATTCACTTTCTTGCTTTAGGTTAAAATAATCTCTTAGGTCGTCGTAACCGCCAATGCGTTTGTCATCAATAAAGGTTTGGGGCGTGGTTTTTACCTCATGCTTTTCTTTAAATGCATCGGTTTCACTGCGACTCGTTAAATGGTGGTCGTTAACCTCAAAGCCTTTTCTTTCCAGCAAGTCTTTCGACTTGAGCCCAAAAGGACAAATATGGTTCGGCATGACCATACGATAAAGGGTGGCGCGTTTAGACATATTCGACTCCTTGTAAACCTTGCTGCTTTACATTACATGTGAGTAAGAAATACCCAAGTTTGACTGTATTTCAGACAATAAATGACTTTACAAGAATAGCTTACATAATTTGTGCCAGTGACTAGCAGAAGCAGCCTTGGGCATCAGCATTAATGACGGCCCCGTTATAAGGGGATTGGGTGGCGTAGCTTACCACTAGCTCTACTAGGTTTTTACCTGTAAAGCAGCCGTAACCTGTGGCGTAGGGGCCCAAATAGCGCAGTTGATTTTGATTATCCAGAACGATAAGGGCGGGGACAGCGTGAAGCATGGCTTGTAGTGCTGGCACTTCGTCTATGTTAAGCCTAACGCTTTGATACCCTTCGCCAAGCGAGGCTAACAGCTGGTTTTGGTGAGGCGAAGTAAGCGATTCACAATAGCAGCGCGAGATTGTGCCTACATGAACAACTGAGCCCGCCTTGATGTTTTGATGGTGAAGCAGTTGAACTAGCTTTGTATCGAAGCTAGGCGCAGTGCTAAGGTGAAGAAGCTTTCCGTCTGGATCAAACGAAGACAACTGGCGCTGGCCATACACTAACAGGGCGGTGAGCAGGCTTACCGCCCATAATACTAACAGTGCCCAGCCTAGGTGTTTTCGCATGTTTCCTAGCGCCTATAATTCGCCGATAACCATTAAAGCTTAAAGCGTTCGATGGCGCTGCGCATGCGCTTAGAAACTTGTGACAACACTTCAACTTCTTCGGCAAGAGACTCGGCTGTTGCTAACTCTTCAGAAGTGAATTCGCTTAAACGGGCAGTGCTTTGTGCAATAGAGGCTGACGCAGTTTCTTGTTCAACGGCCGACGTTGCAATTTCAGTCATGCTCTCGCTCGCCTCGCGAATTTGCTGCATAATCTCAGTCATCGCCGACGTTGCGCTGTCACTAGATACCACGGCTTCATCGACAAGCTGAATACAGGTTTGCATTTGATCTACCGAGCTTGCGGTTTGCGCAACAAGTTGCTCGGTAATACTGGTAATCTGGTCTGCACTTTCTTTAGAGCGAATGGCGAGGGTACGCACTTCGTCGGCAACCACCGCGAAGCCTCTACCGTGTTCACCTGCGCGCGCAGACTCAATAGCCGCATTTAAGGCTAGAAGGTTAGTTTGTTCAGCGACTGCAGTGATTGAGCGCATTGCCTCAGAGATATGCGAGCACTGCTCGTTAAGGGCAGAGTTTGTATCGGCCGCTGCATTAAGCGTATGACGAAGCGATTCAATGGTACGACTGGAGTTGGAGATGCTATCGCGCGTGCTTTGAGAAGACGTTTGTGCAGCAGACGCCTTATCGCTGGCAAGGGTGGTTTGCTCAGTAGAAAGCTGCATGGTTTGCGCAATCTCTTCAGATGATGCCGAAACCATCGCGAGCTCTTGGTCGGTATTGCGACTGATCTCGAACATATTGTTCGCCGCCGACTCCATCTTATTGCAGCCATTGACTACATCATCGGTAAGGTTTGAGGCCAGTTCAATTAGCGACTTCACTTGGTCAATGAGTTCGGCGAAAGGCTTCACAATGTTACTTTGACGATTTAATGCTACTGTTAAGTCGAGTTTGCCGTCACTTCGCTGCATGTTATCAATGGCTAAACGCAATTCAGCGGCGCCTGCACCTTCTTGGTGGCTTTGTTTTGCCATGTACATCAATACACCACCTTCAGCTAACGCAAACGCGGCATGCATGAGGAGAATTGAAAAGCTAATGTGCCCTTCTTCGAAAATGAAAAGTGGCGCGCCACCCGCCTGTAAAAAGAAAAATGAGATATGGTGAACGGCTACCACAGCCGTACCCGTTGCTATCACTTTCCAATCTCTAAAATAGGATAGAAACGCGAGTAATACGAAAATTTCAAAGTGCACTTCAATCAATCCAAACGACTGGTGAATATGCAGTGCCGTAAGTAGCTGCACCCCAATGGCCATGGCGTGGCGGCTAAGTGCAGAGTACGGCGACTGAAAGCTTAACATTAAAGGGACCGCTGCGATTGGCACGCCAAAGATAAATGCAGGTAATAATTCTCCGGTAAATACGCCAATTGCAGCAGCAATGACGAGTTGAACAACGATTACTACGCGAAAAATTTTATGACCTTCAAGGAGCCAAGGGTACTGCATGCCATTCTCCAACAAGTGTTTGGATTAAAGTGTAGGTTATAAGCGTGGGCTGTGCTAATTTCCCTCAATTTTACGTAAGGTATAGATTTTGCGCTATTTAACTTTAGGCTAGTCGTGAATCGTTACTTACCTCAAGTCGTCTCTACTATTATCAAGGAGCCTCTTATGCCTTCAGTTGCCTTTCTTTCCACAGATAACCTTGAAGACTTTTTTGTCTATGACGAATTACTCATCCCTTACTTCAACCAAAAGGGCTGGATAGTAGACACCATATCTTGGCATGCGGCGTCGGTGAACTGGGACGCTTTTGACTATGTTATTGTAAGAAGCACTTGGGATTACCAGCAAGATGCCGATGCGTTTCTGTGTTGTCTTAAACAAATAGAAGCCTCCCGCGCCACACTGTTCAACCCTCTTTCTCTTATGCAGTGGAATATAGAAAAGTATTATCTTAGAGACTTAGAAAATAAAGGCGTTCCCATTGTAGAAACGGTGTGGGGAGATACCTTTAATAACACTGTTATAGGCGATGCCTTTTTGAAGTTCGATAGCGATACCCTCGTCATAAAGCCGGTTTTAAGCGCTAATGCCGACGATACCTTTAAGCTATCGCGAGACACATGGGAAAAAGATGCACACCTATTAAGTGAAACCTTTGGGCAGCGAAATTTTATGGTTCAGCCCTTTTTAAATAGTGTGGTAGAAGAAGGGGAATACTCGCTGTTCTACTTTGGTGGCGCGTTTAGTCACGCCATTAAAAAAGTGCCCAAGCAAGGGGATTTTCGGGTGCAAGAAGAGCATGGAGGAAGCTTACACTTAGTTACTGTAGACAGTGAACAATTGGATATTGCCCAAAAAGCGCTATTGGCGATGCCTTGTGAAGCGCTCTATGCGCGAGTGGACTTGGTTCGTCAAAAAGGGGAATGGGCCATCATGGAGTTGGAGCTTATCGAGCCATCGCTGTATTTTAATTTAGATGAGCAGTCGCCACTTCGCTTCGTCGAGGCATTAGTCAATTGTCATGAGGCGCAGAGCTAGAGGAATACAAAAAGGGCTTGCAAAACCTTCTCTGCAAGCCCTTAAAAATATCATCGCAGGTGGCGGATAACGCTATTAGCGTTGCGCGGTTGTTTAACATTCCTTTTTAAAGTGTCGTGAAAAAAGACCTTCAATAGACATTCAGTGCTTATCACTATTGCCTCTCGAAACGCTTCGTTCTACTCGAGATACCTGCCGATTGGATTTCTCCCGTTTTACTGGTCTATTGTTGCTTGCTCGCTCAATACGCTTTGGCTTAGTGCTTTCCCGTGCAATCGAGCGATGCTGTGGGCGTGTTCTCTCAATGTGCTGGCGATTAACGTGTCGTTTAGGCAAGCGCTGTATTTCGTCTCCTCGATTAGCAAACCGTTTCGGCGCTTTTACTGGCGCTACGCTTTTTGCATTATCTCGTCTTAACTGCTTTAACGTGTTGTTTCTTTGTGGCTTTTCACTTCTAACATGGGATTGGTTTCGTTTTAACGCGTGCTCAATCGACGGCTTGCGATTTATTGTACCTTGCTTGTTAGACAGATGCTTTGCCCGGGCCACGCCCGCTTTTTCAAAGCGTGAAGGGGCGCTATGCAGAACGGGGTTTGAGTAGCGAGCACGGCGATGCACCGTATTGTGTTCCCAGCGGCGATAACTCTTGCTTACTACACGCTTTCTGGGGCTGCCACGATAATACCGGCGCACGGGCTCGCGGTGAATCACCACATGGCGGTTATGCCAGTGAACACTGCCAAAAAAGAAAGCGGTGGAAAGGTGTATACTGGGTGACCAAAATACATTGCTATGGTGGTGATAACTTACCTGATGGCGCCAGCGTACGGGCGATGTTGTATGCCACCAATGACCGTATACAACGTGGGGGTCGTAGTAGGGCACATATACCACCTCTCGCTGACGGGGCTCGATATAAATGACTTCACGGGTGTGCCGGCGTTCGGTTTCAACTTCAATATAGTCGTTAGTCACCAAGTTGCCTGTATTATGGGCATGTTGACGAAGTACCTGCACACGGTCAAGAACCCGGCTTTGGTCAATTAGCACATTGTCGCCAAGTTGCTGTAACCACTGAAGATCATTCGCCATGGTGTTAAGCAAGTCAGTAAATGACGCAAGGGCTTTTACACTGGGGTCCCAACTTACATTGGCAAGTACATTATCTACCTGTTGAGGCGTAAGGTGCTTATTGCTTTGACGCCAGCGATCAGCGGCCACCACATCTAATGGATAGGTGGCAGCTATCAAGATATGGGTAAGTAATGTATCTGGATACAGCGCTATGGGGGCAAGCACACTGTCTAATTGCGCATCAGAATACTGCTGCGTTGATGCAGAAGTTTGGGTAAAGCCCGTACTGGATTGTGCTAAGGCAGGTAGTGCGGCTGTGCTTGAAAGCGCAAAGAGTACAGATAAGGTTATGCTTTTCATACATTCTCCTTACATTGCCATTAGGCGGTTACGACCGCTTTTTACGCGCAATGTGGTAAGTCTGTATACGTTATAACCCACCTAGAATTAACCCAACCTGAATAGAAAACGCCCACGTAGTTTGTGGGCGCTTTAAGGGATTAATTAGGCTCGTTTACTTAAGCATATTTATTTGAAAACGTGGGGGTCAAAGGCGTGACCTAGCTTTTCCGTCTTTGTTTTTAAATAATTTTTATTGTCTTTGGTAATGCCGTGATCAATAGGCTTTCTCGCCACCACGTCAATACCTAATGCTTTAAGCGCCGCCAACTTTTTAGGGTTGTTCGTCATCAGCTCAACGTGTTTTACGTTTAGCGTATCCAGCATAAGCTTACAAATATCATAGCTTCTTAAATCGGCGTCAAAGCCGAGATGTTCGTTAGCTTCAACCGTATCCATGCCGCTATCTTGAAGGTTATAAGCACGAATTTTGTTTAAAAGGCCTATTCCGCGCCCTTCTTGTCGCAAGTAAAGCAACACACCATGACCGTTATCAACGATATTTTGCATGGCTTTTTCTAGCTGGAAGCCACAGTCGCAACGGGTACTAAACAAAGAGTCACCGGTTAAGCACTCTGAATGAATACGAATTGGTACCACGTCATCTTCTTTCCACTCTCCATAGGAAAGGGCAACGTGCTCTTGGCCGCTGGCTTCTACAAAACCGTGTATTTTAAAATCACCCATACGTGTGGGTAATTTTGCGGTACTGACATATTCGTATTTAGGCTGTTTGCTGCTCATGTTACTTCTACACTTTGGACAGTAGGCAATAAGTGGGGACGACTTCTTTTTTTGCAAGTCTACCACTTTATTATACGCGAGTTGATGCTTGTGCTATCACTTTTTTCGCGCAGTGTGCATTAAGAAAGGTTATTACAGGGGTTTAAAATCACGTAGTGGGGCAGGTTTTGCGACGCCGTACCCTTGGGCAAAGTCGACACCCATTTTGCCTAACTGCGCCAGAGTTCCTTCATTTTCAACAAATTCGCCAACGGTCTGCATGCCCATCGCTTTCGCAACATCATTAATTGACGCGACCATGGCGGTGTCTACACTGTCGTTGAGCATATCTTTGATAAACATTCCGTCAATCTTAACCTGGCTCACCGGCAAGCTTTTTAAGTAGCTGTAAGAAGAGAACCCGCTGCCAAAGTCATCAAGAGCGAATGAGCATCCCAGTCGGTTGAAGGTGCGCATAAAGGAAAGGGTATCTTCCATTTTGATAATGGCGACCGACTCGATGACCTCGAAGCACACCTTGTTGTAAGGAATATTAAAGGTTTCGAAGGCATTTAATATGAATAAGGTGAAGTCTCTATCTGCCAAAGAGTGACAGTTAAGGTTGATGCTGCAACGCTTAAGTTCAGCAAGGTGTTCAGGGTTTTCCGATAGCCATTTAAACGTATTGGTCACCACCCATTTATCGACGTTCACATTCATCTCAAAACGTTCTGCGGTAGGCAAAAAGTTAGCGGGCTCTACTAAGTTACCGTCCTTTTCTCTAAGCCTTAATAACACCTCGTAATAGTGACCGTCGGTGGTTTGATTTAATGGCCTTAGTGACTGGTAATAAAGCTCGAAGCGACCCTCTTCTAATGCGTTATTAATCGACGATACCCAGTCGAGCTCTCTCTGATAACGCTGCATACTTTCGTCGTCTTTATTGTATCTGTGAACTTGATTCCTGCCTTGTTCCTTCGCGAAATAGCAGGCGGCGTCAGCCATACTCAAATACTGTCCCGCGTTTACCTCTGTGTCTTCACACACCACCATGCCTATACTCACGCCCAAATTAAAAATGCGGTTATCCCACATAAATCGATAGGCCTGTACCGCATTCAGTATTTTTACCGCGTTTAGATATACTTCGTTAGCATCAACGTCTGTATAAATGACGCCAAACTCATCACCACCGAGTCGCGCTAGCAGCGCTTCATCATGCAAGGTGTTCTCAATTAAGCGGGCGATGTCTTTTATCAACACGTCGCCGGCTTTATGGCCGCAGGTGTCATTGACAACTTTGAAGCGGTCTAAATCTAGAAAAAGTATGCAAACCGGAATATCGCTTTTTTGCGAGAGTTTTTCTCTAAAGTCAGTTTCAAATTGGCGTCTATTGTATACCCCGGTAAGCGAATCGTGAGTAGCTAAGTATTGAAGACTTAAGTCAGACTGTTTTTTCTCAGTAATATCAATGATAGAACCGTAAAGGAAATTACCGTCGTCGCTTTCTCTCAACTGGCATGATAGTGAGAACCAAAACTCACTACCATCTTTGCGTTTTCCACGAATTTCTTTACCCGTTACATGACCTTGTTGAGAGACCTCGCCAAGTAGCACTTGTCTGTCTTCTGGCGAGGCGTAGAAAACTTTGGTGCTGGCTGCATCGGCAAGCATTTCCTCTTCGTTCTCGTACCCAAATACCTTACACATGGCAGGGTTTACCGACTTTAGCTTTCCATCCCAGGTAGAGGTGTAATGTCCCTCGGCTGAATTTCTGAATAGATCATAGAAGTGGTTTAAGTTTGAAATAGTCTCTGCTTGCGTAGATAGCTGATCCTGATTTTTGGCTTGCTCCTTGGTAATGACAGAGAACCCTAGACACAAGAACCCCAAGGTGATGAACAGCAGCATGCCCATGGCAACATCAACCGTATAAATAAGGTCGCTAAATAAATTCAGAGTGACTAAGGCATAGAACGCGAAAAACGACAGCCATGCTAATGCGTAGGTAGTGCTAACCACACGGCTGACCTTGTCCTTAAATAACAGGGCTAGTGCCACGTGGTAGAGGCCCATAACCGCTATAAGCAGTAGCAGGGAAATTGTGGTGGTATAGGCATCAACGGTTAAGCAGTAAATAGTGGCGGCGATGGGCGCAGCATAATTAATTGCACGCAATAAAAAAGGTACGCGAGGAAACAGATGATGGGTTACTTTGCCAACGCACAATAAAAGCATGCCGAAGCATACGGCGAAAAAGTTTTCGCTGGCATTCGTTAGGTTGGGCCATACGGCTAAGCCACCTTCGGTTATAAAAAGCAGTGCGATAATGACTAAGGTTGTCATAGTGAGCCAGAACCGAGAAGGAATACGCTGATATAAATAGGAAAATAAAAAATAAAAGGCGATAAGCGACATCACGCCTGCTACTGCACCTAATAGCGTAAGCATATTGGTATCGTGCTGATGAAGCCGATCTTTTTCCCATAGCGCGATTGGAAAATACTTAAGGCCGTCATCTTTAACAGCAATTAACAGTCTCGCATCTTGATAGGGCTGAAGTGTAAAGGCGAGGCGTATATTCGGCAGGGGTTGGCGCAGCGAGTAGTCCCCTTTACCGGCCTGATAGCGATAAGATTTGATAATTCGCTGACTGTCGTCGAGCAAATAAATTTGTAGGTCGTCTATGTTTAGTCTATCGATATTAAGCACTAAGGGAATAGGGCTGTAGCCAGTGTGTTGAAGCGATGTTGAATACCACACCCGCTTATTAGTGTTAGGTCCTGGCGAGGGGGCAACGGCGCTGCCGCTTAGAATATCAAAGTAAGTCGTGCTGCTCGGCGCTTCTAAACGCTGGGCGAAATGATTAATAATGTCTCGCTCGAACGATTCATTGATAACGAGTGGGCTACTCGCGAAAACATGAAAGCTAAACATTACCCAACTAATGAGCAAAGCTGATACATACTTTGTTAGCCGGGCTAATACCACTTGTTAATTCCTTCAAGCGCTTAATCAGAGGATGCTTAATTATCAAAGATAAAACGTAGAGTCGCTAAGTCTACTGATTCCTCGCGTGTTTTCTTTAGAATAATACGAGTTTGGCTGAAAAGCCAAACTCGCAACTCTGTGCAGTATGTCGTGCTATACGCTTTGAAGATAGTCATTAATGACGCCGGGAGACTGCTGCGTGCCTATAGGTTCAAGCCAGATGGCTTCACATAGCCATTCTATACACAGCATGCATTGTAAGTCAGTATTGCTCGATTGTGCCGTAAGTATGGCTTGAAAGCGGTCTGCCCCCCAGTCTGCCTCAGATAGTGTGAAATTAAATAGCTGGCAAAACTGCTCTGCCCACTGCTGCGTTTTAAGTGGAGTGGTGGGCAGTGAAAGGCGAATTTCTACGCTGTGTTCGCTAACTACCGTGTGTTGTCGAATGTCATTTATGGTTAAAACCGGCATAGAACTTATCAATTTAGTGGTTTTATAAACCCGCTTGGGCAAAAAGAGGTATATAGTACATCACAATAACAAAAGCGTTAAACCAAGCGTATTAAGGACGGGGTATGCTAACACTTCATCATTTGAATAACTCTCGCTCACAGCGAATTCTTTGGCTACTTGAAGAGCTGGGGGTAGAGTACAAAATAGAATTTTACCAAAGGGACAGCCAAACTAACTTGGCGCCTGACTCATTGCGCGCGGTGCACCCGTTAGGACGCTCTCCCGTACTCACCACGCCACATGGTGCAATTGCAGAATCTGGCGCTATTGTAGAGTATCTCGTGCGCAACCATGCGACCGCGTCGTTCACTGTTCCACAAGACCCCGAAGCACTTCAGCAATATTGGTTCTGGCTGCACTTTGCAGAGGGCTCGCTGATGCCGCCACTGGTGGCTAATTTAGTTTTAGAGAAAGCACGGCAAAAAGGGTCTAAACCATTTTTCATTAAGCCAATTACTAATAAGCTGATAGATGGCATCATAAACGCTTATTACGGCCCGAATTTGGCGCAAAGCTTGCGTTATGTAGAATCTTACTTGGCAAAGAATACCTGGTTTGCTGGTGATGTACCCACCGGTGCAGACGTACAAATGATATTTCCGTTAGAGTCATTGGTAGCAAGTGGTCGTGCAAAAGACTTTGGTGCTATTCAAGGGTATGTGAAACGGGTTCATGCCAGAGAGGCATATAAAGCCGCCTTAGAAAAAGGTGGTGAATACGCCTATGCCTAGCGCTTATAAGTGCGCTAGTGCTCGCGGTTGATATAATCGTCGATAAGTTGGATAAAGGCCTCGCCGTAGCGCTCTAGCTTGGTTTGGCCTACACCGCTCACATCTAGCATAGTGTTGCGCGTGGTAGGCAGTTTGCACGCCATATCAACTAAGGTTGCGTCACTAAATACCACGTAGGGTGGCACCTCATTCTCTTCTGCCAACACTTTCCGTAAGTGCTTAAGACGAGTGAATAAGGTTCTGTCGTAGTTGGCAGGCGCTTGCTTCGCTTTTTTCTTATCCGGTTTAAACTCAAGTCGCGGTACAGCAAGCTGAACGTCCACTTCGCCTTTAAGAACTGGGCGGGCCGCTTCTGTTAACCGCAAGGCCGCATGAGCGGTAATATCTACACGAATAAGGCCTTTGTGCACAAGTTGATTGATAATGTTGTGCCAATAACTATCTGATTTATCTTTACCTATACCGTAGGTAGAAAGCTGGTGGTGCCCGGCTTCTTGAAGTCGCCTTAGTTGCTTTCCGCGCAGCACATCGATGACGTATTGGCTTGACGCCTGCTGCGAAAGCCGCAGTACACAAGACAGTACTTTTTGAGCGATAACCAAACCGTCAATCATCTTTGGCGGGTCTAGGCAAATATCACAATTGCCACAGGCGCTGTCACTAAACTGAGAAAAGTAGTTTAGCAAGACTTGCCTACGGCAGGTTTGGGCTTCAGAGAAAGCTTCCATTGCTGCGAATTTCTGCAATTCTATTTGGTTGCGCTCGGCAATCTCACCTTGCTCTATCCACTGCTTTACGCGGGCAGCGTCTTTTTCATCAAACAATAATAAGGCTTCAGATTCCAGACCGTCTCGCCCAGCGCGGCCTGTTTCTTGATAGTAGCTTTCTACGCTTCGCGGCACATCGTGATGCACCACATAGCGCACGTTAGATTTGTTAATGCCCATGCCAAAGGCCACCGTGGCTACAACGATATCGATTTTGTCATTGAGAAACTGGCGCTGAACAAGCTCTCTCTCGTCGCTATCCATCCCTGCGTGATAGGCCGCACAACGAAAGCCTTGTCTGAATAGCTTCGCGTGAAGGTCGTCTACTTTTGCCCGGCTGTTGCAGTAAATAATACCGCTGCCTTCCTGCTGCTTAACATAAGCAACCACTTGGTCGAATGCCTTGTACTTGCTCATCACCCGATAGCGTATGTTGGGTCTATCGAAACTACCTTTGTAAACCAAAGGGGCGTGCAAGTTAAGCTGGGTAAGTATGTCAGCTTGCGTTGCCGTATCTGCGGTGGCGGTTAGCCCGATTACGGGAATAGAGGGAAAGCGAGATTTAATTTGGCCAAGGGCGCGATAGTCTTGCCTAAAGTCGTGCCCCCAATGAGACACACAGTGCGCCTCATCGATAGCAAAAAGCGCAATATCGGCATTGGCAAGCGACTGCTGAAAATAGTACTGCATCAAACGCTCAGGTGACACATAAAGCAGGTCTAGCTTTCCTGCCTGCAAGGCGTCGTTAATACCCGCTTGCTCGTCGGCTTCTAACGTCGAGTTTAGGTAAGCTGCTTTTACACCTAAGGCCTTCAGCTGCTCTACCTGGTCTTGCATCAATGATATAAGCGGCGACACAACAATGGCTGTCCCATCTCGCACCAGCGCAGGAATTTGATAACACAGCGATTTACCGCCACCAGTAGGCAGCAGCACGAGTGCGTCTTTACCTTCACATACGCGGTGAATGACTTCGCCCTGACCGTCGCGAAAGGCGTCGTAACCGAAGACATCTTTTAAAATGCGTTCTGGTGTTTTTGCACTTTGCGTGTTGGAGCTTGATTCAGATGGAGCAATTGCAGTTGTCATGGCGCTGGATTTTACGCGTTTTTAGCGATGTCTTCACGGGGCAATTTAAAAAACTAGACTAAAATTCAGCGATAGCCTTTCTCATCAGGCACTTGTGTTACCTGGTGGTATATTTAATGAACAAAACTAATAAGCAGAGTAAATGAAATACGGTGCTATAATTCGCAGCGCAGTATGCGGGTGACTTGCAGGATGAAATTGCATCATGAAAAAAGCGAACATATTGCCTTAAGCACAGGTACCTATATGCTGGCGTAGGGTGCTTCTTAGCGCGTGTAACGCCGCCTTGTAGCGCCAAAGCTCGACAAGTGCAAGTGATGTGAGTGGTATCAACGGGAGATGTAGCATGGCAGAGCCATTACCAGATTTAATTGAAGAAATTGTTACCGACAGCATGGGTGATGACCCCGCCACCTTATTGGCCGCGTTAGCCGGGCAAGACGAAGTGTATATCGCATCGCTACTTGAATCTTTGCCTGTAGAAAAGCGTTTGGCGGTGTGGGAAGGTATACCTCGCGACCGCAAACTCGATGTGCTTGTTGAGATGCGTAGCGACCCTCGTGAAATTCTCATCGACAATACACCACATAATGAATGGGCCTCCATTTTTGCTGATATTGATGCCGAAGACTTGCTTGAGCTTCTCGACTCATTGCCAAAGCGACTCGTTGATATGGCTTATGAGTCTCTCGACTCAAAAGAACGTAAGTATTTTAGAGAGGCCACTCAGTTTTCCGATAATCAAATAGGCCACTGGGTAAATCACGAACAGTTGGTGCTGCCTTCAAACGCTAAAGTGCGTGAGGGGTTGCGCTTGCTTAGGCGAGATGTTCCCCAGCATTGTGACAGCATCTTTTTGGTTAACCGTTCAGGGCAGTTTTCGGCGTTAGTTAAAATAAACCATTTGTTTACGGCCCAAGATCACGTGTCGCTTTTCGATTTGTCAGAAGAGAATGTAACCACGATCCAAGGCGAAGACGACACCATGAACGCTTCGTTGCTGGTACAGCGCTCTGGGCTTGCTTCGCTGCCGGTCGTTGATGAAAATAATAAGTTGCTGGGCCGCCTTGACGTGTCTTCAGCGAGTGAACTGGTGAATGAATTTTACGAACGCCAGGTAATGTCATCGGCGGGTATGGATGAGGATGAAGATTTATTCTCGCCGGTTGCTAAAAGTGCGAAAAACCGTGCGCTATGGCTAGGCATTAACTTGCTTACTGCTTTTATGGCCTCGTGGTTTATTGGTTTATTTGAAGGCACGCTGCAACAGGTTGTCGCGCTTGCCGTGCTTATGCCGGTGGTGGCGAGCATGGGCGGTATTGCCGGTAGCCAAACGTTAACCCTTATTGTACGGGGCTTAGCGCTCGGTCAGGTCACACCGGCTAACTTACGGGCTCTAATGGTAAAAGAGCTGAAGGTAGGCGGCGTGAACGGCGTGATTTGGGCCTTGGTGATTGGCGTTGTCGCGTACTTTTGGTTTACTGACGCCATGTTAGGGGTGGTTATTTGCCTGGCGATATTGTTCAACATAGTCGCGGCGGCACTCGCGGGTGTGTTTGTGCCTGTCATCTTAGATAAATTAAAAATAGACCCTGCGCTATCAGGCTCGGTCATTCTTACTACAGTAACCGATATCGTTGGCTTCGTGGCGTTCCTTGGTTTGGGGACCCTCTTCTTACTTTGATGTTGCGTCATTTATCGCGGCGTCGTTAACCGCTTCAGAGACGGTACAAGGATGTACTGAAGGGATAACGTTGTTATGCCGCTTGCTATACTCCCTTTGCCGCATAGGAAAGCGGTAAAGGTTGTGTATTGAACAAACCTGATAAACAATACGCGCCTTCTTACCCTTTATGTCTTTGGAGCCAGCCTTGTCAAAGCAAGCCAGTGCCGCTCAAGTCGGTGTTATTTGCGCTATTGCCGCATACAGTATGTGGGGCGTTGCGCCTGTTTATTTCAAGCAATTGATGGTGTTGCCGGCAGCTGAAATCCTTATGCATAGAGTGATATGGTCGGTGGTGCTGCTTGTTGGTTTTATCGCTGCGTTAAAGCAATGGCCTAAGGTTGGTGCAGCCTTTCGCAATAAACGGGTTATGCAAATCTTGTTCGTTGCCGGGCTGTTACTCGGGGCTAACTGGCTTTTATTTATCTGGGCGATTAATAACGACCACATCTTGGATGCCAGTTTAGGGTATTACATTAACCCGTTAATTAACGTGTTTTTAGGGCGGCTTTTCTTAGGTGAGCGGTTACGCAACTTACAGCGTGTTGCGGTTGGGCTTGCTGTTGTTGGCGTTGCCATTCTTATCTTCTCTTACGGTCATGTACCTTGGATTGCCTTGGTGCTTGCTGGCAGCTTCAGTGTATACGGCCTGCTCCGTAAGCAAGTGGCGGTAGACTCACTGCCTGGCCTTTTCATTGAAACCTTGATGTTATCGCCGTTAGCGATTATCTACTGGCTATTCTTTGGTTCTGAATATAGCAACCTATTTAATAATGACGCCACGCTAAACACCCTTATCCTAGCGGCTGGTATTGTTACTACAGCGCCATTACTCTGTTTCACAGCGGCAGCAAGGCGCATTATGTATTCAACGCTAGGCTTTTTTCAGTATATCGGGCCAACGCTTATGTTCATTCTGGCGGTATATCTATACGGCGAGCCGCTAGAAGAGTCTAGACTGGTTACCTTTGGTTTTGTATGGATAGCGCTTATCTTATTTAGTGCCGACTCATTGGTGAATTATCGCAGTCAGCGCAAGGCGCAAAAGCGCTTTGCAGAATAGGTGCTAAAAAAAGCAGAGGTCTTGGCTAAAGCAGTGAAGCTTGTTCTTGATAAGACGCCCCTGGCGCTTCGCACTTTACTTGGTTTCTGCCATCGTGTTTTGCCGCGTAAAGCTGTTTATCGGCTAAGCTTAAAAGCTTATCTACCCGTTGGGTATGGGTGCCACTCACGCCAATGCTGCAGGTAACTTTGATATCGGTCTTAGGAAGTTGAATAACTTCGGCTTCTACCACTTTTCTGAAATCTTCTAAGCGTTTGCAGGCGTTCTCTAGTGTTATTGACGGCATGTAAATACAGAATTCTTCGCCGCCAAATCGAGAAATAATTTCGTCAGGGAAATAAAATTCAATTAGCGCTGCTATGGCCTTTAGTACGATATCGCCCGCATCGTGACCATGGGTATCATTGATTGATTTAAAAAAGTCTAGGTCGATAAGGGCTAGCGCATGATTTTCTAGCAGCTTTTGGTGCTGAACCGTTACCATGTAAAAGAAATGACGCCTATTGGGCAGCCCCGTTAAATAGTCTGTATTGGCAACGCGACGAATCTCTTCCACACTTTCAATATACTCAACGTTTTGCATAACCCGGCATAAAAACTCTTCGTGGCAGTAAGGCACACGCAAAAAGTCATTTGCGCCGCTTTTGATGAAGTGGGCCGACATCAACATACCTTTGCCTCCGGCTACTCCCATAATAGCTAGCTGCTCTTTCGAAAAGGCTTTGCGAAGACTAGAAACAAAATGTGTCCCTGTCATGTCGGGAAGTGTGTTGTCGGTAATAACCAGGCGCACATTATTGTGCTCCGACAAACACTGCATTGCATCGGTGGCGGTTAAACATTCAAAAGCGATAAAGTTATGGCGCTGAAGCAGTGAGACCGTTTTCGTTCTTAGTACTCGATTAGTACTTACTACTATTACGCCGGTAGACTTATTTTTTTCGAGTCGGCCAATAAGACGATTTAAGTAATCGTAGTTTTGGGAATTTTCTTTAGGGATATAATCGACAACATCACGTTCGAGGACTTTGTCGCGAATGGCGCTGTCCAAACTCTCGGTAGTGGCTATGGTGGGGATGAAGGATTTCACCGTAAAGTCGATAGCCTCGCCTTTACGGGCATCAGGTAGAGAATACGCTACAATGGCGCACAGAAACGTTTCTGGCGCATCTTTTTGCGAAAAACGCGCCTTACCTTCTGTTAATGAGGTCGCGCCCACGGGCGTAAGGCCCGCGCGACGGACTAATTTCGCAATCAGTTCAAGGTTGCCTTCACCATTTTCAAGGATCAGCACGTGTTGCTGCATACATTTCAACTTAACGTTAGGCTACCTTGCCAATGAATAATTTTACGCTTTCTCCAGCTTTGCGTAAGCAAGTACTAGCCATTTGCTGCCAAACTCGTCAAAGTTTACTTGAACGCGGCCGTGCTCACCACTTCCTTCATAGTTTAGAACAATCCCTTCACCGAATTTACGGTGAACCACACGCTCACCTAAACTAAACCCGGTTTCTTCAAAGCTTGCATGCGACGTCGCCTGACTAAAGCGATTATGCACTGGGCGGGAAATCGTCGATTTTAGCCTTACTTCTTCCACGCAATCAGAGGGCATTTCGCGAATAAATCGAGACGCCGTATGGTATTTGTCTTGACCGTATAATCGGCGACTTTCGGCATAAGTGATATACAACTTTTGCATAGCCCTTGTCATACCAACATAGCAAAGTCGGCGCTCTTCTTCCATTCGGCCAGGCTCATCGTTGGTCATCTGGCTAGGGAACATGCCTTCTTCAACCCCTGCTAAGAATACCAGTGGAAATTCTAGGCCCTTAGCCGTGTGAATGGTCATCATTTGAACGGCATCTTGGTCTTTATCTGCCTGAGTTTCCCCCGCTTCTAAAGACGCATGCGCCAAAAAGGCAGCAAGAGGCGTCATTTCTTCGGCCTCTTCTGGCACGATAAAGGTTTTACAGGCGGTAACCAGCTCTTCCAAGTTTTCTAATCGCGCTTGTGCTTTCTCGCCACGCTCTGCTTGGTACATGGCGTATAAGCCAGATTGTTTAATGGCTTTATCTGCTTGCTGGTCTAGTGGCTCATCTAACGTGGTCTGTTCCAGTTCAGTGATAAGCAATACAAAGCTTTGCATTGCGTTTAGCGCGCGACCTTTAAAACCGCCTTCATTAATAAGCAGCTGACAGGCTTGCCACATAGAACAGTTATGCATGCGCGCGGCGTCACGCACCTGCGATAGGGTTTTCTCGCCAATACCTCGACTTGGTGTGTTTACCACGCGCTCAAAGGCTGCGTCGTCGTGGGGATGGCTAACCATGCGTAAGTAGCCTAGGGCGTCTTTGATTTCTTGGCGTTCAAAGAAGCGCAAGCCGCCGTAAATGCGATAAGCGAGGCCTTCGTGAAGTAAGGCTTCTTCTAGAACACGAGACTGGGCATTGTTTCTATATAAAATTGCCGTGTCGCTAAGGGCATTGCCTTGGTTAAGCCAATCTTTAATTTTCGACACGATAAAGCGGGCTTCGTCTAACTCGTTGAACCCCGCGTAAACAGAAATGAGTTCACCTTGTGCGTCTTCAGTCCAAAGTTCCTTACCCAAACGGCCTGTGTTGTTGTCGATAACCGTGTTGGCGGCCTTAAGAATATTGCCCGTAGAGCGATAATTCTGTTCAAGGCGAATGGTGTTTGGCTTATTAAAATCTTTAAGGAAATGCTGAATATTATCTACGTTTGCACCACGCCAGCCGTAAATTGACTGGTCGTCGTCGCCAACAATCATAATATTGTTGTCACCGCCACTACATAGCATACGAAGCCATGCGTATTGAATGTTGTTGGTATCTTGGAATTCGTCAACCAGTACCGCGCGGAAGCGGCGCTGATAATGGGCCAATACTTCGGGGTTTTTCGCCCACAGTTCGTGAGCACGCAAAAGCAATTCCGCAAAGTCAACTAAGCCTGAACGGTCACACGCGTCTTGGTATGCGGCATATACCTCTCGCATGGTTTTTTGAATATGATCGCCATGAGTTTCAATGTGCTGAGGACGTAAACCTTCATCTTTATTACCGTTTATGTACCACTGAATTTGTCTAGGCGCCCAATGTTTTTCGTCTAAATTCATGGCCTTTAGAATTCGGCGAATTAAGCGATACTGATCGTCTGAGTCGATAATTTGGAAGTTCTCAGGCAGGTTGGCTTCAGCGTGGTGCGCGCGCAGCAAACGGTGTGCAAGGCCGTGGAAAGTACCAATCCACATATTGTGCAGGCTGCGGCCCATCAAAGATTCAATACGGCCACGCATTTCCTTTGCTGCCTTATTGGTGAAGGTAACGGCCAATATTGAGAAAGGCGCGATGTTTTCGACTTCCATCAACCACGCTATACGGTGCACTAATACACGGGTTTTTCCGCTCCCTGCGCCCGCAAGTACTAAAGCGTTAGACAATGGGGCTGCTACTGCTTCACGCTGTTTGTCGTTAAGCTCGTCTAGCAGTCGAGATACATCCATAGTGTGGCACCTGTTAGTTGATAGTGTTATACATTCAGCAGCGGGCTATTATGCCATCTGCCTGTTAATTTATACAGTCCAGTTTTGCTGCCGGCTTCCAGCGCGCACGTGTCTGCTGTGAATCGAATGCTTATTGAAACAATGCCGAGGTAAGAATGCATGCTTATAAATAAGCTACATTGTTTCAACGTTGGTTATAACGGTTATTAGCTATAACGAATTAATTCGATAAATTGATCGAATTGTGCGCTCGGGCGGTATCTCATTGGTATTGAATCGTCTAAAACTCAGGTAAACTTTCACCCTGAATTCAGCTTTTTTGCATTTTACTGCTAAGCCCTAACACGTTTTTTGTAGCAGGCGTTTAGCTATGCTTACAGTCACAATTTCCAGTACACGAGACTTTCATACATTAACGGGACATGCTCATGACCGCACTATCTACGCCCATCGATTTTTGGTCGACGTTAAAACAAGAAGCGCAAGTTGTTGCAGACAAAGAGCCGTTGCTGTCGAGTTATGTTCATGCCAGTGTACTGGCGCACCACAACTTTGAGTCGTCTTTAAGCTTTATTTTGTCAAATAAAATGGCTGATGACGTTATGCCTGCGCTGGCAATTCGCGAAGTGTTCGACGAAGCTTACCTGCTTGAGCCCGGTATCAGCGAAGCGGCCAGTGCGGATATACTGGCGATCAAAGCGCGCGACGCCGCAGTGAATGATTTTTTAACGCCGCTACTGCACTTTAAAGGCTTTCACGCTGTTCAAGTTCACCGCATGGCCCATTACCTTTGGCTTCACGGTCGACATCAACTGGCCTTGTTTCTACAAAGCCGTAATTCAGCAAGCTTTGGGGTGGATATTCACCCGGCGGCCCGCATAGGTAAAGGGGTGATGTTTGACCATGCTACCGGCATTGTTGTGGGTGAAACGGCGGTAGTTGAAGATAACGTGTCTATTTTGCAAAGCGTTACCTTAGGCGGTACGGGTAATGAGTCTGGTGATCGTCATCCTAAAATTCGCCAAGGTGTGCTGATTGGCGCAGGGGCTAAAATCTTGGGCAATATCGAAATAGGCGAAGGTTCAAAAGTCGGCGCAGGAAGTGTTGTCCTTAACAATGTACCTGCCCATGTAACTGTGGTGGGCGTACCTGCGAAAGTTGTTGGGAGACCTGTTTGTGAAAGCCCTTGTGAATCTATGCGCCAAAACGTATTAGAGGACAACTCCCACGTTTGATACCCCTCTAATATTGGGGGGCAGTGTACTTTAACGCTGCACCCCTTTTGATTCGGGTAAATGTACTCTGACCCTCACCGCTTTTATTTGCTATAGAAAATGCGTTAACTCGCTAAGATCATCTAATGCCACATGAGGCAGCACGCTAACAGGCTCATTGTGTAAGGTCATTGGTCTGTTACACGCAAACCACGCAGCCTGATACCCGGCGTTAATCGCACCGTAGACATCTTTAAATATATTATCGCCCACATGCAGTATGTGCTTAGGCGCTAAATTCAACCGTGCTGCGGCTTCATCAAACATATGCTGTGCGGGCTTCATGGGGCGCGACGTGCTGGCATGCAATATGGTATCGAAATAGCTATCAATACCTATTTTTTCAGCGTTAACATTTCCGTTTGTAATGCCAATTATCGGTAAACTTTTACTGACTGCTTTAAGGGCGCTGTGAACGTCCTTGGCTAGGGTAAAGTCGCTTCTTGCGTCGTAGAAACAATTAAAACAAGCTTCTACTGCTTGCGTTAGCTCGCCTTCTTTTTCCAGCTGCGTTGTTATCTTGTCTGGCGCGGTGTTAGAGAGTGCTGCTGTGAGTACTACGCGGCGCAACTGACCCATATCTGACGCTAAGCGTTTGTCTTTAGCAATGGCCGCACGCTTCAGTGACAGCCAGTCGCTAGCGGAGAGTGCTGCGGCATGTTGATGGTGCTTTGCAATGTGTGCTTCTAACGCTTTTTCGGCGCGGCGGATAATAGGGTCGTTATTGTAAAGGGTGTCATCAAGGTCGAATGTCATGGCCTCGACCTTATTGATAGACCTAAAAAACTGCATGGTTACAACCTTAATCTAGCTTTATTTTTTATGCGCCCGGGGGTGAGCTTCATCGTAAACATTGGCGAGATGCTGAAAATCTAAATGGGTATAGACTTGTGTTGTCGACAGGTTCGCGTGCCCTAAAAGTTCTTGTACCGCGCGCAAATCACCACTGGACTCTAATACGTGTGTCGCGAAGGAATGGCGCAGTTTGTGAGGACTAACTTTTTGCGACAGCGAGTGCTCTTTAGCCATTTTGTCGAGTCTATTTGCCACTTGCCTGTTAGAAATGCGGGTTTTGCGTTTGCTAACAAATACCGCGCTCTCATAAGGCGAAGCGTAAGCAGGTCGCACTTTAAGCCATGCGTTTAACGCTTTTTGTGCGTGACGACCTAACGGTAAAATGCGTTGCTTACTCCCTTTACCCATAACTTTCACCGTACCGTCTTTAAGGCAGTCGGCCAAATTTAAGCCGGTTAGTTCGCTTAAACGCAATCCGCAGCCATAGAGAAGCTCAAACATCGCCACATCGCGAAGCTGCATTCCTTCATCTTCATCGCTGCTTTGAGGCGAGGCATTGAGCAACTGCTGCATTTCATCAACACTCAATTGCTTAGGGAGCGGCTTGCCTTGTTTAGGGGCTTGAATACCTTCTACTGGATTGCTGAAAAGCTGTTGATGTTCAATAAGGTATTGGCAGAATGTGCGAAGGGCAGAGAGCCGAAGGGCAATACTTCGAGGGCTATGTCCCGACATTTTAGCGTCGGCCATGACCCGTTTAATATCGCTTGGCGTTAAGCCTGACCATTCGTACAAACCCAATAGTTTTGCAACTTCAGTTAACTGGCGTTTATAGTTTTTAATGGTGTGAAGAGATAAGCCGCGCTCAACCTGAAGGTGAAGCAGAAATTTATCTAGCCATTGTTGGCAGGGTTCGCTAATAAGCGCGTCCGTAGACACGGCACTTAATATCCCATCATTTCAGGTAGTATGATATTAAGCACCTGCTGTAGTTGCTGTAGCAGCAGTGTATCCATATCAGGCGTAAAGTGGCTGGCGTCGCTACTGCTAATGCCTAAAATACCTAAATCGCGGTTATCACCAAGTAGCATTAGCGCTACAGATTCCGCAGGACTTTCTCCAAAAAGAAGTTGACGTTCATGCTGAGATAGTCGGCCGAAGAAAAAGTTGGTGTTCTTGAAGCGCTTTTCGGTGAACAGGCGCTGCTGCAACTCAGGAATAGCATGGGGGCCTTTGAAACTTTTGATTACAGCAGATGAAAGCTGTAAACGCTCTTGCAATACATCTTCTAAGGTAAACTGTACTTCAGCTACGCTTTCACAGCGCAGTAGCTGTACGTTTAAATCGGTATAAACGCGATAAATTTTTTCGTTTTGCTTGGCGATGGTTACCAGTTGATTGAGCTTGAAATTAAGCTGCCTTACTTTTTGTCTCAACTGGTCACTTTGAATTTCAACAAGCGAAACACTGCCTTTGTGTTCATGGGGAAGCTTAATTTTTTCGAGAAGGTCTGGGTACTGAGCAAAGAACTCGGGGTTTTCTAACAAAAACGCGTGCACATCTGTACTCGACAATGTAGAGGTGTCGTTAAATGGCTCAATAATTTGCGTGGCGTTAGATTGCCCCGATAAGTCGTTCATAGATTTATGTGTCCGTCATATACGTGTTCGGCAGGCCCTGTCATTTTTAATACATTATCTGGACCGGGCCAGCGTATACGTAAACTGCCCCCGGGTAAGTCTACCCGCACGTCTTTACTTAATTTACCCTGTATTTGACCAATTGCAACTGCTGCGCACGCACCGCTTCCACAAGCAAGGGTTTCACCCGAACCACGCTCAAATACTCTTAGCTTAATATGCGAGTCGTTGATGATTTGCATAAAGCCTACATTCACGCCTTCTGAAAAGCGTTCGTGCTTTTCAACTAGCGGGCCAATTTCAGCGACGTTGGCGGTATCGACATCGTCAACTTCCATTACGCAATGAGGGTTTCCCATTGACGCTGCGCCAATGAATAAGGTGCTTTCGCCCACGCGTAAGATATAGGTATTTTCTTGCTTGTTGGCTTTAAGGGGAATGTTAGCCGGTTCGAACTCTGGCTTACCCATATTGACGGTAACTTGCCCGTCTTTCTCTAGGTAAAGCACCATTTTGCCTGCTTTGGTACTCACTACAATTTTGTTGCGGTTTATCAAGCCCTTTTGCTTAACAAAGCGCGCAAAGCAACGTGCGCCATTACCGCACTGCTCTACTTCAGAGCCATCGGCATTGAAAATACGATAATGAAAGTCTTGTTCAGGATCGTAAGGCGGTTCAACCATCAACAGCTGGTCGAAGCCGATACCGAAATTTCGGTCAGCCAGTTGTTGGATTTTTTCTTTAGAGAAAAATACGTTTTGAGTAACGTTATCAATTACCATGAAATCGTTACCCAAACCGTGCATTTTGGAAAATTGAACCTGCATTAAACGCGCATCTATCTTGTTAGTTTGTCTCTAGTTTACGGAAGTTTATGCTCACCTTGCCAGAGATCTTTTTGTTTTTCTCTTTCGCGGACCACAATGGCTTTGTCACCATCTACCATAATCTCCGCTGGGCGGCAGCGGCTATTGTAGTTCGACGCCATAACAAAACCATAGGCACCGGCACTGCGAACTGCAAGTAAATCGGTGGGCTCAATGGCTAATTCACGGTCTTTGCCTATAAAGTCACCGGTCTCGCACACTGGGCCTACCACATCGTAGGTGTGTAGTTTTGCGGTGCTTTCTTCTTTTACCGGGATAATCTTTTGCCACGCTGAGTAAAGCGCTGGACGCAGCAGGTCGTTCATTGCCGCATCGACAATAGCAAAGCTTTTCTCTTCGCCTTCTTTGATGAACTCGACCTCGGTGACTAAAATACCAGCGTTGGCGGCAATAGCGCGGCCCGGCTCAAGGATAAGTTTGAGATTCTCTCTGCCGACCATTTTTTCAGCCATGGCTTGTGCATAGGCTTTAGGGTGGGGTGGCTCTTCATCGTTATAAGTCACGCCCAGGCCGCCGCCCACATCTAAATGTTCGATGATGATGTTGCGCTCGGCAAGCTCATCAATAAGCACAAGCAAACGCTCTAACGCATCTACGAAGGGACCTATTTCAGTTAATTGAGAGCCAATGTGGCAATCCATTCCTACTACATTCAAATTTGGAAGCGATGCCGCTAGTTCATAAGTCGCCAGTGCGCGCTCGCGCGCTATTCCAAATTTATTGGCTTTTAAGCCAGTTGAGATGTAAGGGTGTGTCTTAGCATCTACATCTGGGTTAATACGCAAAGAAATAGGGGCTTTTACGCCTACTTCACCAGCCACTTCATTAATGCGGTGTAATTCAGGCTCTGACTCTACGTTAAAGCACATAATGCCTTGCTCTAACGCATAGCGAATTTCGTCGTGCTTTTTGCCTACGCCGGAAAAAACCACTTTGCTAGCGTCGCCACCGGCTTCTATAACGCGGGCCAGTTCACCGGCTGAAACAATATCAAAACCTGAACCCAGCTTCGCTAATACACTTAATACGCCAATATTAGAGTTAGCTTTAACGGCATAACAAACCAGGTGAGGGTGCTCACCAATGGCATCGTTAAAAGCGTGCCAATGACGTTCTAACGTGGCTCTTGAATAAATATAAACCGGCGTTCCGTGCTGAGCTGCAATATCAGAAACAGCGACCTCTTCAGCGTGAAGCTGACCTTGGCTGTAGGCGAAATAATCCACTAATTCTGCTCTCCAGAGGTAGGTGCGGGGAATGTGTTGTTTATGTCAGAAGACGAATCAGCGTCTGCGTTTTCAGAGGGCGCTGGTTCAGCAGGGGTGTTTTGCGCAGGCGCTTCAGGAATATAGAGCGCCCCTTTGTAACCACAACCACCTAATGCCGTGAGCGTTAGCAAAAAAACAACTGACTTTTTAAGCACGAAAAATCCCGCGAAGAATACGATAAATGCCGCTATCATCGCATTGCGGTGTTAAATTGCAAGAGCCAATAATCGTTCTTGTGTTTTATCACCGTATTGAACGTTTTTCCAAAGGGCATCACATAAGCGTTGGGTGTCAGAAAAGTCTCTGCGTTTAAGCCAGTCAATGAGGATGTTCGGGTTATCTGGAAACGTAATTGCTTCGTTTGCTGGTGCTTCCAGCCACTCTTCAACAATGTCAGTATCTAACTGAAAAAGCGTTTGGCACAAGTCCAATTGGTTAAGCGTTAAAACGTTAGATAGCTGCTCAAACTGTCCGTGTAATGGCTTAATTAGAAGCTTTTTGCCCAGTTGCAGCGCTTCACTTGATAGCTCAAAGCCACCGTTTGCAATGACACCACTACAATGTTGCAAGGCCTTCTGAAAATGTTTCTTCGACGTGGGGTGCCAGTGAATGTGACCTGCCTCTTTAACGTCTTCGATATTAGGATGGAAGCACTCAAACACTTGGTCGCTCAATGGCTCAAGCATTTGCTGTATATCTTCTATTTCCTCGAACGGTAAGTAGACCAGTACATGTCCGTTGCCCGAGGTTAGCGCTGGTTTTTCTGCCACAAACGGCGGAATGATAGGTTGGTTGAAGTGGTACCAATGAACACCTAATTGAAGCTCCGTAGGGGCGAATACCTTCATCAACAGGGCGTCAAAAATCGTATTGCCGCTTTTGGGAACATCGTAAGCAAACGCTGCTTGGTGACTGATGGATATTGAAGGTAACCCTTGGCGCTTAGCGGCCCATGCGGTGACAGGTTCAAAATCATTAACCAATAAATCGTATCCGCTGGTATCAAAGGCTTTAGCGTCTTTTAGAAGCTGGCTAATATTCGCTTGTTTAACTGTGGCCCATTTGTCAACGCGACCGCCTTTGGTGATAAAGCTCAGCCCGGTGAAGGTTTGATAGTCACCAAATACATCCATGTCGAAATACTTTTCTGGCGCACGGCCAGTAAAAACAAAATCTACGCTGACATCGTCGCGTTCGGCGAGGGCGGCAGCCATAATTCGCGCACGCGCAATGTGTCCATTTCCGGTGCCTTGCACACCATACAATAATTTCATACTACCCCAGAATGTAAATACTCAATGTCGCTATCGTGCAGCCAAGTAAGGTGCCGGCTATGACATCAGATGGATAGTGCACACCTAACAACACTCGTGATAAACCAATCAGCGCCGCCCAACTATATGCAAGCACAGCGAAAGGAGGGTAATAGTGCGCAATAATTGAAGCCATTAGCGTCGCTGCTGCAGTATGACCGGAAGGCAATGAAAACTTATCCGACGGTGTGACATGTGCCGTTAAATTCATTAGAAAATCGCAAGGGCGCGGGCGCTTGAACATTTTCTTAAGCAGCACATAAATAGGTAATTCAAGCGCATAAGCCATCAGCGCTGTATAAAGGAAGAGCTCTCCGTGCTCAGGCTCGAAAGCCCATAGCAGCATACCGATAACAAAATACAGATATCCATCGCCCGTTTTCGACAGCCAAATAATACTGCGGCAGTCTCTTTTCTGCGTCAGTCTATAAAGGCGATAAAATAAGTTAGTATCGTACTTGGTCAAGGATTTCATCAACATCGCCTTGTCCCCTATCGGTTAATTACTGTACAGGCTAAAGTTTGTCTGTGACCAGTGGGTGACGAAAAAAAGAAACTTTTTTGACAGCACGCTTCTTCTCACTCTCCATTACAGCGCTTTTTAAAACTACAGATTGGTGTGGTTAAAAGCTAAGCAAAATACGTGCTCATGTGATGGCTTAAAGGTCTACTTCATGAACTTTATTGATGAATGGTAAAAATTCGACGAAAGGCGTTAAATCAAACGTTTGCATCACCACATTTAATGCTATGCTAGGTCAAGAGGTGCAATTAGCGCTTTGTTTTCAACTAATTTTAGTCTTCTCAATTTTAGTAAGGCAGAACAATGGAATACAACACATCTGAATTATGCGATTTGTTTGCTGATAGCGTGGACGTGGTAGACCCGATTTTCGCGAGCTTTGGCGGCAGGTATTCCTTCGGTGGCGAAATAACCACGGTTAAGTGTTTTGAAGATAGGGGGCTTATTGATCGCGTGCTTGCTCAGCCTGGTGCTGGAAAAGTATTGCTTATCGATGGTGGTGGCTCAAGTCGTAGGGCTTTGTTTGATGCATCATCTGCTCAGGTTGCTATCGACAATGATTGGGAAGGCGTAGTTATTTACGGCAGCGTACGTGAAGTGGATAGCCTGGCAGAACTTGATATAGGCGTATTAGCGGTAGCTGCTATTCCTGTGAATGCCGAATGCGAAAGTATTGGCGAAGTAGACCTGCCGGTGAATTTTGGTGGCGTGACATTTTTGCCTGAAGACCATCTTTATGCCGATAGCACAGGCGTTATTCTTTCTCCTGAGCCGCTAGATTTAGATTAACGCTCGCACGCGAGAAGACGCTAGCTGCTTTGAAAAACAAAGAAATAGAAACGGAGGCATCATGCCTCCGTTTCTATTTCCGCCTACCACTATTTAAGCGTGGCCTGCGCCGGTATACCTGATGTGAAACTACTAATTTGATTCGTCAAACACTTGGTTCAGATACATAGCAATGCGAATGCCCGCCATTTGTAAACGCTTTTTAGCGGTAGGCAAATGGTTGTACAAATAATCGTAGCTCATGTTATTCGCATCTTCTGGATAAATGGTATCGCGAATAGCGGTGCTTTCTTCAATCCACACCATAGGGTCGGTGGTTGCCCAACTGCGAATTTCTTTTGTGCCTATCGTTTTTGTTAGCCATTGTGTCCATTCTGAGTAAGACAAGTCGCGCTGGTCTAGCATTTGCGAATCCCAAACGCGGTGAAGATTAGAGTCTTGCCAGAAGAAACGCACTTTTACGTCGTTGCCACCACGGTCAGTGCCGTTGCCTGCGTGAAGAGGTTGATGAAGATCGCCAATAATGTGTACGATAAACTGAAGTGCTAAGCGCTTTTCTTCAACACTGGCTGCGTCGCTTTTTAGGGTTTCGGTAAATTGCTTTAAAGCGGTAACCGCATCACCTTGTTTAGGTGCACTTACTTCATTATACGTTGTGCCCTCAGGCACAGTCACATAATGCCAAGGGCTAGCTGTTTTTTGCCAAAATTCGCTGGGGTTCGAGCGCATTTCATCTGCATGGGTAGAAGCTTCTGCTAACGAGCCATGAGGCAGTAGTTCCATAAGTGCGGCTTGTGATAGCGGGCTAAGGTACTGCTCGGCGATAGCGCCGGTTACTCGGTGGCCCGTTTGGCCCCAGCCAAAGGCGGGTGAAGCAACGCAAAGTGTTAAAAGGGTGCTCAGCGCAACAGCGCACGTCCTGTTTGCAAACGCGAACATGGTTATACCTCTGAATGTTTAGACGATTGGTAGCCCCACCTGGCGACAAGAGATTGTTCTATGCCAAGATGGTCAAGTATACGCGCCACGACAAAGTCCACTAAGTCTTCGATAGTTTTCGGATTGTGATAGAAGCCTGGCGCGGCGGGCATAATAGTAGCACCCATTTGCGAAAGCTTGAGCATATTTTCTAAATGGATAGAAGAAAGCGGCATCTCACGTGGCACCAATATAAGTTGCCCTCGCTCTTTAAGCACTACGTCAGCCGCTCGCTCAATCAAGTTGTCGCTTGCGCCAATACTAATGGCCGATAAGGTGCCGGTTGAGCAGGGGCATACCACCATTTTCGACGGTGCGGCTGAACCTGAAGCCACAGGAGAAAACCATTCCTCTTTACCAAATACTTTGATTTGATCGGGCTTAGCATCGCAGTGTTTGCTAAAAAAAGCGGCAGCATCTTCAGGACGCGCTGGAATTTTTACGTCCTCTTCGGTAGCAAAAACAACCTTCGCGGCTGAAGAGATAAGAACAAATACTTGATAGTCAGCATTAACCAGTGACTTCAATAGCGTAAGTGCGTACGGCGCGCCAGACGCGCCCGTAATAGCAAGCGTAACTTGCTTGTCGTGTTTCATTACATTGCCTCTGTAGGCACTACGTCTGAGTATTAGCTTTTTTAGCTGTAGCTAATTTTAAGACTCGTGCTTTCTATAATTTAAATTTCGACGCTAAGGCATCTAAAATTCGGCCGTGGATCCCTTCGAAACTGCCGTTACTCATCACAAGTATGTGATCGCCTGGTTGTGCTACGTTGCAAACGCCCTGAACGATCTTCTCTACACCTTTGAAGCACTGAGTTGGCGCGTTACTGTGAGCAACCGAGTCAACTAGCGACCAGTCCATTCCCTCTGGTTCGTAAAGGTAAACCTCATCTGCTTTTTGCCACGAATTTGCTAATGTATCTTTGTGAATGCCCATTTTCATGGTGTTTGAGCGAGGCTCTAGCACCGCCAAAATTCGCGCATTACCCACTTTTTTGCGAAGACCATCTAACGTGGTGGCTATCGCTGTAGGGTGGTGAGCAAAGTCATCATAAAGCGTAATACCATTTACCTCGCCTTTTACTTCCATTCTGCGTTTAACATTTTTAAACAGAGATAGCGCGTCAATGGCATCCGTTAGGGTGACACCTGCGTGATGCGCTGCGGCAATCGCCATCAGCCCGTTGTCTACGTTGTGTTGACCAACGAGTGACCAGTTAACGGTACCCATTATAACGCCGTTATGTAGAACGTTGAATTCACTGCCGTCTTTATTCAGCAGTTCTGCGTTCCACTCTTTACCCAAAGATTGGCGCGAGGACCAGCAGCCTCGTTTAAGCATATCTTCAATAGAAGGCTTGTTATTTGGGGTAAGTATTAGGCCGTTTTCAGGTACCATTCTCACTAAATGATGGAACTGGGTTTGAATGGCCGCAAGGTCAGCAAAGATATCGGCATGGTCGAATTCAAGGTTATTGATCACCAAAGTCTTAGGGCGATAGTGCACAAACTTAGAGCGCTTGTCGAAAAACGCACTGTCGTATTCATCGGCCTCGATAACGAAAAAGGGGCTGTCACCCACGCGTGCCGACACACCAAAATTCTCAGGAACGCCGCCAATCAAATAGCCTGGGTTAAGGCCCGCGTGTTCTAAAATCCACGCAACCATGCTGCTTGTTGTGGTTTTCCCGTGAGTACCTGATAGACCAATCACCCAGCGATCTTTAAGCAGGTTATCCAGCAGCCATTGGGGGCCGCTAGTGTAGGGTAGGTTTCTATTAAGTACGTATTCCACCGCTGGGTTGCCACGGGACATGGCGTTACCAATCACCACCATATCAGGCGCTGGGTCAAACTGGCTTTTACAGTAGCCTTCGGTAAGCTCGATGCCTAATGCTTCTAACTGTGTGCTCATGGGTGGATAAACGTTTTTATCTGACCCTGTAACTTTGTGGCCTAGCGACTTAGCAATGGCGGCGATGCCACCCATAAAACTTCCACAAATGCCTAAAATGTGTACATGCATAGCGCATTCTCTATGAATTATCATGTTGTTGGCGATACTGTATCAGAACCTCATGGCGTATAGATAATTCAATTTTCTTCACCGAGTTAATGCGTTAACCCTTTATACAACACAGCGCTAAAAAAATTTCACAACATTCAAACTGGTATGGTGTGTGTATGACATTTTACTGGTGTGTTCCACTTAACCAAGAACACGGTTACAATCTAACCACAGGTGACTTCCACCTGTGTGCTTTCAGTTAAAAGCCAGTAAGGAAAGCTGAGCAACTGTAAGTACAACACCCTACACACGAAAAAAAGGCTTACACTTAATGAAACGTTTAAATTCCCAATTGCAACAAGACGGTGCACCGCTTGAGTTAATTTTACTCATTCGTACACTGCTAGCGGGCTGTAAAGAAATTTCTTTCCGCGTGAGTCAAGGCGCACTTGCTGGCGTGCTCGGTTCAACCCTTTCAGAAAACGTACAGGGCGAAACACAGAAAAAGCTCGACGTTATCTCTAACCACATATTAAAAGACACGCTTAGGGAATCTGGCTACGTTAAAGCCATTTCGTCTGAAGAAGAAGATGATGTTGTGCCTTGTGATCCTGAAGGTAAGTATTTAGTTAGCTTCGACCCGCTTGATGGTTCGTCAAATACCGAAATTAATAGCCTTATCGGTACCATATTTTCTATTACCCATGCGCCGCAGTGGATGAAACCAGACGACCCGTCGGCATTTCTACAGCCTGGTACGCAAATGGTTGCGGCAGGTTACGTGCTTTATGGCCCATCAACCATGCTTGCATTGACCACAGGTCGCGGCACGCATATTTATACCCTTGATAAAACCCACGGTGGTTTCCTGCTTACTCACCCAAATATTCAGGTGCCAGAACAAACCTCTGAGTTCTCGATTAACGCGTCGAATCAGCGTCACTGGGAACCGGCAATGCAGGCATACATTGCCGATCTTCTTGCAGGTAAAGATGGCCCTCGAGGCAAAAACTTTAATATGCGCTGGGTAGCGGCAATGGTGGGGGATATTCACCGCTTGCTATGTCGTGGCGGCATTTTTATGTATCCGTTTGATAACAGAGACCCGTCAAAGCCGGGTAAGTTACGTTTGCTGTATGAAGCCAACCCAATGGCGTTTTTGATGGAACAAGCCGGGGGTAAAGCGGAAACCGGCACCGGGCGAATTCTAGAAGTAATGCCTGAAGAAATTCACCAGCGTGTACCCTGCATTATCGGCTCTAAAGACGAAGTTGATATGTGCTTAAGCTACAACGACAACGGGAAATAGCTAAAAAATGGCCCTGATGGGCCATTTGGTTTTTAAAAAGCAGCAAAATTTAACTAAAAATAAAGAGATTAGTACGACATGGGTCGTAAAGCGTTTTTATTTTGCCGCTGTCACCGTATACTTATGACCAAAATTTTTAATCTATCATTGAAAGGACCTAAGAATGAGCTTGAGTGCAATTTCTGCTGGTAAAAACGTACCAGACGAAGTAAATGTGATCATCGAAATTCCAGCGCACGCTGACCCGGTGAAGTACGAAGTAGATAAAGACTCAGGTGCACTATTTGTTGACCGCTTTATGGCAACTTGCATGCACTATCCAACAAACTACGGTTATGTAAACAACACATTGTCTGAAGACGGTGACCCAGTTGACGTTCTAGTGATGACACCATTCCCACTACTTGCGGGTTCTGTTATCAAATGTCGTCCAGTTGGCGTACTAAACATGACTGACGAGTCTGGTAAAGATGCAAAAGTACTAGCGGTTCCTGTAGACAAGCTTTCTACTATTTACCGTGACGTTAAAGAAATTACAGACGTACCTCCGCTTCTTCTTAAGCAAATTGAGCATTTCTTCGAGCATTATAAAGATCTTGAAGAAGGCAAATGGGTGAAGATTGACGGTTGGGCCGACGCTGCAGCTGCAAAAGAAGAAATTACCGCAAGCATCGCGCGTTTCGAAGCAGAATAATTCACGCTGCTTTAAATTGATGATACAAAGGGCTGGTGTAATACCAGCCCTTTTTGTATGTGGTCTAAAAATGAAGATTGATAAAACTAGGCATCACAACAGAAAGCTAAACCGATACCTGAAAGAGACCAGTATGTACCACCTGAAACAAACCGTGACCTCATTATTTGCCGTACTTATGATTGTTGTAACATTCAGCACTTTGGCAGAAGAAGCACCTATTGAAGTGTACTGGGAAGACCTAGTGCCAGAGGGATTTAATGAACTTGCGCCGCCTTCTGTTCAGCACAATGGTGAAATGAGCCAGCTTCAGCCTGACGCGCCGGTTGTCGACACCTTTGACGGTAAACGGGTGAAAATTCCGGGTTTTGTTGTGCCGTTAGAAGGTACGGCCGAGCTAACCACTGAGTTTTTACTTGTTCCCTATTTTGGCGCCTGCATTCATGTACCACCGCCGCCGTCTAATCAAATAGTGTACGTAAAATTTGAAGAAGGTGTGCGCATAGATAACATCTACGACGCGATCTGGGTAACCGGCGAATTATCGACTGACGGTTGGAAAGGCGATATCGCGTCTGTAGGTTATCGCTTAACGGGCGAGGCAGTAGAAGGGTTTTAGAAAAGCTAGCGATAAAGGCTAGCCCTGCGTATAAATCTGCTCAGCGCGGTTAAACAGAAGCCACGACGTTAGAATGTACTTGTCGTTACTTTTTGGAATTTGGCCGCGGTGTGTGTGAGTAAAATAGGCGGGCGCAATCACCATTCTGCCAGCTTTAGGTTTAACCGCACGGTTTTGATAATAAAATTCCGTCTCACCGCCTTCTTCCACATCGTTTAAGTAGTACATAAACAGCAACACGCGGTGTAGCGCATCGTTATGTTGAAGCTGCGGGTACACTTCTGAATGCCAATACGGATAACCGCCATTGCCGGCGGTGTAGCGCTGCGCATTCACATCGCCAACCCGAAACAGGTAATTCACCAAATTGGCCAAATTGGGTTTACCCACTTCATCAAAGTTTTCACCTGTTACTTTTACCGGTTCACCAGTTTTGGGATGGCGTACGGTTAAGCCAATAGGCCCTACAAGCGCAAAATAGTACTTTTCAATGTAGGAGACCAACTGCTGCCCGGTATGCTGCATCACTTGCTGGAATAAATCTTTAAACTCGGGGTTGCGGCTTATCGACACATCCATGCTGCGCTTTTTATCTAAATCGACGCCACCACCGGTACGCCCTTGGCTCAAATTAGGGCTACTTTCAAAGCGCTCCATCAACTGTGTACACAGCTGCGGCGGCAATACGTCATCAATAACTTCAATTAAATCGCTCATAGATACCTCGTATTGCGCCTGATTACTGACCTGATAATTCCTTAAAATGTGACTGTAGCTCTGCCTTCACATCATCTGGGATAGGCGCAGAGCGCTGTGTTTTGTAGTCAAAATGTACCATGGTTGTTACGCCTGTTGAGCAAAGCTTGTCGTCTTGCCATAACTCTTGAAACACGTCGAACGCACTGTTGCCTAGCCGGCTAATGTAGGTTTTAACCGTCACCGGTTTGCCGTAAAAAATTTGAACTAAAAAATCGACCTTGTAACTGGCTAATATTAACGGCCAGTTTTGTAAGTCTAGCTCAGGCGTAAACATTCTGAAAATAGGCTCACGGGCTGCTTCGAACCACGCGACTAATGCAGTGTTACTAACATGCTGTAGGGCGTCGGTTTCACAAAAACGTACATCAAACGACGTAACTAATGGTGCTGTATTGCTCATAAATATTCGTAGGCATTGTTATTAGTTTGGTTTCCACTCTAGCATTATGGGCTGTGCTTTTCAGCTATCACCTGTAACCGATTGTGTTTGGCAATAAATCGTTGTGTTTTGATTACCTTACAGGGGTGTGCCGCTTCTTTCTTTTGCATTACAATCCGCTTCTAACTTTTTGAGCGAACATACTATGACTGCGATTGGGATTGACTACGGTACATCAAATTCTGAGGTTGTGTATTTTGATGGAGCGGCCCATCAGCACATCAAACTTGACCCGTTAGATAAGAAGGGAAATAAAATCCGTTCTTCGGTGTTCATTTATTTTGAGGATGAACTGCCGCCGCCACCTGATGCCATGGTAGAAGCGAAAGTCGCACAATTGCAGCGCGTGATAAGCGACCAAATAGACAAAGCGAAAGACGGGTACTATTCGGCAAAAGACCCTAAAGAGCAGGGTATGTACAGTAACCGTATCGACTCGCTGCGTGGTGATTTGCATAACAAGCCAGCCCTACAGCGCAAGGCTATTCAGCAATTAATGCACGCAATGTCGTTAGATGAAATTCCACTATTGCGATTAGTAGAGCACGGCAAGTTCGCTTTTGGTGAAGAAGGATTTAGGCGCTTTCTCAAAATGCCGGACAAAGGCCGACTAATTTATTCACCTAAGAACTTTCTAGGCGCCTCGCTAGACGGCGACCAAAGACAAGCGTTCATCGGTATTATTGCCAAGCAGCTTGCGTACTTTAAACAGTGCGCAGAGCAGCAGCTAGGCAAGGTCGTTAATAATGCGGTTATTGGGCGCCCGGTTAAGTTTCACGGTACGCGTGGAGAAGAGGGGAACGCCCAGGCCATTCAAATCATGACCGAAGCGGCGACGAAAGCCGGGTTTACAGGGGTTAATTTCCTAGATGAACCTATAGCAGCGGCGTATAAAATCGAGCAAACCCTACCAAAAGATACCACCACGCTGATTGTAGATATTGGTGGGGGTACCACGGATATTTGCTGTATTAAGCTTTCTCCCGAGCGTTCCAACCAGCTTGATCGCAAAGACGATGTTCTGTCGGTAACAGGCAGACGTTTAGGCGGCATGGATTGCGATAAAAGCTTGGTACTTAAAGGTATTGCGCCTGAAATGGGTATGGGCCTTAAAATGATGAACGGGCTTCCTGTTCCACCTACCTATTTCTCTGATATGTGCGCCGTTGATAACATTCCGGCACTCACCCGCTTTTTCTCTGACGATTACGGGCTAGATATCTCTCAAACCATGTCTGTAATAAAAGAGCCTGCTCAGCTAGAACGCTTGCTTATCGTGCAAGAAAACAAGCTGTCTGCCCGCGTGGTCAACTCGGCTCGATTAGCCAAGGAACTACTCTCAACCAAGCAGAACATAACATTGCCACTGCACTATATTGAAGATGACTTCGACGTAGAGATTTCACAAGACTCACTTAAAAAAGCACTAAAGCCTTGGCTTGATAAAGTGAAAGCGCTAGTCGTGGAGTGCTTGGAAAACAGCAGCGAAAAACCAGAAGTGGTGATGATTACCGGCGGTATGAGTTTATCGCCAATCGTAGTGGATGCACTGTATGAAAAACTGCTTACAGGCTTACCTCGGTTAGAGAATGACGCATTTAACTCGGTATGCGAAGGGTTAGCGATTCAAGCTGCTAAGCACGCTTAATATCGTTTGCTAATAAACACTAAGCCTTAGCGTAGTATCGCCTACTACGCTAAGGCTTTTTTGATCAGTGCTTAAGAATATTATGCTCTTTAAGATAAATCGCAATCGCTTCAGGCGACTCGAAGGCATTTAACAGCATTTCTTGTGCGCGCGCTTTTACGTCATTGTCTTCAGACGACGAAAGTAGGTGATACCAAGTTTTCACTAAGGCTAGTGGCGGCGTTTGAGTCATTGGGTTTCGCTCCAGCAATTCTTACTGCAAAATTCACATAAATCATCGTAACGTATGATTTGCCAAAACAAGCTCTGACCAGCATGAAAAAACGTGTAAATAAACGTCAACGCGCACTTTTTACAAGCAGCTGTGTAAATTACACAACTGCTAGCCAAAAGAAACAGTGCGCTTAACGCCTAGGAATTTACATCCAAACCGGCTCAAGCTTGTGTGAGCATGGGCTTAAGGAATCGTCCAGTATGTGAAACTTCTTGTTCTGCCACATGCTCAGGTGTTCCTTCTGCAATAATCTGGCCACCTCCGGATCCACCCTCCGGTCCAAGGTCGACAATCCAGTCTGCGGTTTTAATCACATCTAGGTTATGCTCAATAACCACAACGGTATTACCGTGATCGCGAAGTCTGTGAAGTACGGCCAATAACTGTTTAATATCGTGGAAGTGCAAACCCGTGGTTGGCTCATCCAAGATGTAAAGTGTCTGCCCAGTGTCTCTTTTTGACAACTCTTTCGCCAATTTCACTCGCTGCGCTTCACCACCAGATAACGTGGTAGCCGCTTGACCAAGTCGAATATAAGACAAACCCACATCCATAAGCGTTTGCAATTTGCGCGAAATAGATGGAATTGCATCGAAGAACTCGCGCGCATCTTCCACGGTCATTTCCAGCACTTCATGAATATTCTTGTCTTTGTACTTTATCTCTAGGGTTTCGCGGTTATAGCGCTTTCCTTGGCACACATCGCAAGGCACGTACACGTCTGGTAAAAAGTGCATTTCCACTTTAATCACACCATCACCCTGACACGCTTCACAGCGCCCGCCCTTCACGTTGAAGCTAAAGCGGCCCGGCTTGTAACCGCGGGAGCGAGACTCCTGCGTGCCAGCAAACATTTCACGAATAGGCGTGAAAATACCCGCATAGGTGGCTGGATTTGAACGTGGCGTTCTACCAATGGGGCTCTGGTCGATGTCTACGACTTTGTCGAGCAACTCTAGGCCCGTCATCGATTTATGCGGCGCAGGCTCCGACGTGGTGGCTTTGTTCAATTCACGCTGGGCAATCTTGTAAAAGGTGTCGTTTATTAGCGTCGATTTACCCGAGCCTGAAACGCCTGTTACACACGTCATTACGCCCGTGGGAATGCGTAAGTCTACCGATTGCAAGTTATTACCTGTTGCGCCTGTAAGTTCCAACCATTTGTCGTCTTTTACAGGTGTACGCGAAGCCGGAATATCAATTTTCTCTCTACCCGACAGATACTTTCCGGTAAGTGAGTCTTCACTGTTTTTGATGTCTTCCAGTGACCCTTCGGCAATAATTTCACCACCGTGTACACCGGCACCTGGGCCAATATCTACAATATAGTCGGCTTCACGGATAGCGTCTTCGTCGTGCTCAACAACGAGTACGGTGTTACCGAGGTCGCGTAAGTGAGTAAGCGTATTGAGCAGGCGCTCATTGTCTCGCTGGTGCAGACCAATTGAAGGCTCATCCAGCACATACATAACGCCCACTAGACCAGCGCCAATCTGGCTTGCCAATCGAATACGCTGGGCTTCACCACCTGATAGGGTATCGGCGCTTCGCGACATAGACAGATAGTTAAGGCCTACGTTTACCAAAAAGCGCAAACGGTCCATGATTTCTTTTAAAATCTTTTCGGCTATTTGCGCGCGCTGACCTTCTAACTGTAACGTTTCGAAAAAGCCATACGCATCGGCAATAGACATATTTGCAATAGCAGGCAAGTTAGTGTCTTGAATAAACACATTTCGGGCTTCCACGCGAAGCCGTGTGCCGTTGCAGCTACTGCAATGCTGCTGACTTAAGTATTTGGCTAACTCTTCGCGTACCGAGTTTGACTCAGTTTCGCGATAGCGGCGCTCCATATTGGGAATGATGCCCTCAAATGGATGTTTGCGCTCCATTACATCGCCCCGCTCGTTTATGTATTTAAACGATAACGACTTACCTTTCGAACCATAAAGCACGATATCTTGGTGCTTTTTATCTAGCTCTTCAAACGGAGCGGTAAGGCTAAAATCGTAGTGATCAGCGACCGCCTGAAGCATTTGGAAGTAATAATAACTGCGCTTATCCCAGCCGCGTATTGCCCCGCCAGAGAGGCTTAATTCGGTATTGCCAACCACGCGTGCCGGGTCGAAAAATTGTCTCGTACCTAAACCGTCACATGTTGGACACGCGCCCGCTGGGTTGTTAAACGAGAACAGTCGAGGCTCAAGCTCGCTAATGCTGTAGCCGCAGTGCGGACATGCAAAGTTAGCTGAAAAGACAATTTCTTCAGCGTCTTTGTCGTCCATATCTGCTACGACAGCGTTTCCTCCAGCAAGACTAAGTGCCGTTTCAAATGACTCAGATAACCGAAGCGCCATGTCGTCGCGCACCTTGAAACGATCTACCACCACTTCGATGGTGTGCTTCTTGTGCAGGTCTAGCGGCGGCGGATCCGATAGGTCACATACCTCTCCATCAATGCGCGCACGAATAAAGCCCTGTGCTGAGAGGTTTTGCAAAGCTTTTACGTGTTCACCTTTACGCTCTTTAACGATAGGCGCTAATAGCATTAGCTTACTGCCTTCTGGCATCGCCAACACTTTATCCACCATTTGACTGACGGTCTGGGCGTCTAGCGGTACATCGTGATCAGGGCAGCGAGGCGTACCTACACGGGCAAACATCAGTCGCAAGTAATCGTAAACTTCGGTGATGGTACCTACGGTAGAGCGAGGGTTGTGTGACGTTGATTTTTGCTCAATGGATATTGCAGGCGATAAACCCTCAATATGATCAACATCGGGTTTTTCCATCATGGAAAGGAACTGACGGGCATAGGCAGACAAAGACTCAACGTAACGTCGTTGGCCTTCTGCGTATAGCGTGTCAAATGCTAGAGACGATTTACCCGAGCCAGAAAGGCCGGTTATCACCACCAGTTTGTCTCGTGGCAGTGTTAAATCGATGTTTTTCAAGTTGTGGGTGCGAGCACCGCGAATTTCGATTTTATCCATTGAAGCCTAAATGAGAGAAAAAGAATCAGTATGCCATAGGTGTCAACTAAAGTGATATGACATTCAAGTTATACTGTGAGTAGAGGGAGCAGATCACCTTACCGGTGTTTACTCGCCTTGTAGTTGTTCAATGTGGTGGTTTATTCCTCACTTTTAAACCCCACACTATGCAAATGATTAACGCCAGCGTTGATTGCATTAATCGAATTTAAGGTAAGTGGGTGTAAGTGATACCAGTCCGCATAGATAATTACACACTCAGCGAGACTTAAAATGTTCGTAATCGCGGCGTGTTACCGCAGGTATAGTGGTTCTACATCAAGGTGACACAACAAAGAGTACGGACATTTTAAACTCGCCCTTCTGAGTGGGCAATTATCTATGCGGACTGGTATTATGCTACACTTCGCGACTTTATTCTTCTTGCAGCAGAAACCGGTGTTCTCTGCGCGCTTTTTTGTTTTTTTGATTTTACTTATTGAGGGACACAGACGCTTTGAACGCTTTGGAATTACGCGCCGCGCTTGCACTTGCCTCCGTTTACGTTTTACGCATGATGGGGTTGTTCATGGTTATGCCAGTTTTGGCGGTTGCTGCTATGGACTACCCTGACTATTCTCCGCTATTGGTGGGGCTTGCCGTGGGGGGATATGGTCTAACGCAGGCCGCGCTTCAAATTCCCATGGGCATGATGTCTGATAAATGGGGGCGCAAACCTGTCATTTTGTTAGGGCTTGCCGTATTTGCATTGGGAAGCTTTGTGGCCGCGAATGCCGACAGTATGGTCATGATGATTGTAGGGCGTATTCTTCAAGGTGCGGGAGCCATTGCAGGTGCAATAATGGCACTTGCTACCGACGTAAGCCGCGAAAGTCAGCGGGCTAAAGTATTAGCCATCATAGGAATCGCCATTGGCTTTTCGTTCTATTTGGCCGTTATTTTAGGGCCACTTATTGCCAACAGCTATGGCCTTACAGGCGTTTTCGGCATTACTGGCATCTTGGCCATTCTATGCATGCCGCTGGTTAAATGGGTTGTCCCAAACGGTGTACAGCTGAGCAGTGGCGATACACTTCCTCAAAAAGATCAGCTAAAACGTTTAGTATTTTCATCTCAGTTATGGCGTTTAAATATCAGCGTGATGATTTTACACATGATGATAACGCTGCTTTTCGTGCAGCTTCCGGTCACGCTGCTAAATTTCGATATGGCGTTAGACAGCCATTGGACCGTTTATTTACCTGTACTAGGCGCATCCATTGTTGGCCTTATTATAATGATGGGGATGGCAAGGGGGCGAACGCCTAAATCGCTGCTTGTCACAGGTGTAGTGTTAATGGGTGGCGCATTTTTAGCGCTTAGCTTGGAAGACCACAGCTGGTGGTGGGTGACGGCAGCGGTCGTGCTGTTCTTTACTGGCTTTAATTACTTAGAAGCGAATTTTCCTGCGTTGGTGTCGAGCATTGCGCCGGCTGGGCAAAAAGGAACGGCCATGGGGCTTTACGCCAGTTTCCAGTTTTTTGGTGCATTTTTGGGAGGCGTAATATCTGGTTTGGTTACTGATATTTGGTCTCAAGACATCGCCTACGGTATTGGCGCTGCCAGCACATTGCTTTGGCTCTTCATCATTTTTGGGGTGAAGGAAGCGAGCCGTGTTAAGCGTGTGATGATGAACGGTGAGTTTGATAATTCCAATATCTCCAGCATCGAAGCAGAACTAATGCGAGTACCAGGTGTACTAGAAGTGACATTAAACAGTCAAAATAACGCGGTATACCTTAAGGTTGACCGCGACTTTGACGCGGTCAAAGCGCGAGATGTGTTGTCAGCGTAAAAAGGGCAGTGCATTAAAAACCAAAACAGGTTAGCACCACAAGGTTTGTTAAAAAGGAAGGGAGCACCATGATTGACCTAAGTAGTTACAAAGCCATCATTTTTGACATGGACGGCACCTTGGTCGATTCAATGGGCGCACATATTGATGCGTGGCAGCTTACGTGTGACGCATTCGACTACCCCTTCGACCGAGACTATCAATATAGTTTAGGTGGCGTTCCTACCTTTGAAACCGTACACCTCATGAATGCCAAGTATGGCAAAAGCCATGATCCTGCAAAGGTTGCTCTATATAAAAAACAGGCCTTTGAAGGGCTAGACCATGTTCCCAGACTTATTCAAGATACCCTGGACGTGTTTAATCACTATAAGGGAAGCGTACCCATTGCTGTGGGGACAGGCTCAGATAGGCAGCACGCGCAAATGGTGTTAAATGAGCATGGCTTACTCGCCCAGTTATCGGCGTTGGTAACCGCAGATGATGTAAGCAAAGGCAAACCACATCCTGAAACCTTTTTACGTGCTGCGGAATTAATGGGCGTTGCACCACAGCATTGTGTGGTGTTTGAAGATACCGACATGGGCCGAAAAGCGGCCGTTGACGGTGGCATGGCGTGCTTTATGGTCGATAATACGCGGCTTATCTACTGAATCTTAGCCCGATTGAAAGTTCGAGCTTAGCGCTTACGCTCACTCAATCGCGTTCACTCTATAATTTCTTAAGCTTATACCGCCTCTAGTTCGCTTAGCGCATTTTTGCAATTGTGTAACAGTGACGACTTTATACGTTTGGTGGCATCATCAATGGCGGTTTTCATGGCATCGATAGCAATCTGATTGCTCTCTTTTTCACTGACACTGGCGTTTACATTCACGCTTTGCCCTTTGAAGGTGGTGGCCGGTGAATACTCATCTGCATAGTCAGGCTTGTACTTAACCTTAAGCACCACAGTGGCAACCATATTACTTCCTAAGCTTTTTATAAACGCGCGATTTAGTACTACTTTAACGCTATTGGCTGCTTCAATATCTGGGCTAACATTCATCGCTTCTAAGCTTTGCTGTAACAGTGAATAGAGCGTGTCTTCTAATCCATTACTGCTTCTAACGAGCAAGTCTTTACTCGACCGTATGTCGATTAATTCTGCCAAGTTAATTGGACAAGCTTTCGCTTTAGACATGGTTAGCTGATAGTCTTTTCTCTGCGACGCAGGAATTAATGATGAATCAAGCTCGGGTGGCGTAGACTCGCAGGCAATAAGCAAGGGTAGGGCACAGCAGGCAACAATAAGTCGAGCTGGTGATGTAGCGTAAGACATGGAAAATGTTCTACTTTTCATTAAATTATTTTTGTTTTATGCAGATAAATTATGCAAGTAATATTGTCTTTAGTATAAGAAAGTTTGTATCGCTAAGAAACAGAACAACTGTTGCAAACTGTTACAGCTTGTTTAGCATAGGTGAGGGACTGTTGATCAGCGACACAACCATTACACCTATATAACCTGAAAATAAATTTCGCTATAACCAATCAACACGGACAGTTCTTTAATGATGAGCTTAAAAAACGCGGTAATCAGTGTAGTTGCAAGTGTTTCACTTATTGGGTGTGCAATTAACGTGTCCCCTTCGGCCTTCTTTCATCAAGACTCCCAACAACAGCCCATTGATACCACTAAGCTACATGCTGCCATTCAAAACGATAAAACTGCTGCGGGTATTACCCGTATTGAAGTAAAAAACAAAGAGGGCCTTACCCTTCGAGGTGTTGCGGTTTCTTATCCCAACCCTATCGTTAATATTGTGTTTTTTGCCGACAATCGCATGCCGATAAGTGAAAATAATAGCGTTATACATAGGCTAGGGAAGCTACCCGCAAATATTTTGTGGTTAGACTATCAGGGGGTGGGCGCTAGCGATAAAGCAGAAGACTTAAGCATTAACGCTATTAAACAAGATGCGTTAACCCAGTTTGACTATGTAGAAAGTGCATTCGACGCGTCTATTCCTACAATTGTTCACGGTCGAGGCATTGGCAGTTATTTCGCAAGCTATGTGGCCGCTAATCGGCGTATTGACGCACTAGTATTAGATGGCGCGTTTAATAATATTTCAGACTTAATTGCCAACATGATACCAGGGTTTTCTAACTCGTTTACTAATATGAAGCTTCACGACGAAGTGCATAGCATGCAAATTGCGCCAATTCTGCGCCATTATGATGGCCCGCTTTGGTTGCTAGTAGGTGAAGACGATAAGATAACGCCTTATCCCATCAGCCAGCAGTTGCTAAAAGATGCATCAAGCAGCGAAAAGTATATTTCAGTTATTCCTAGCGCTACCCACAATGCAACGTTAAAAAGCGACTATTCCATTGAACAATACCGCCAGTTTTTAGCTAGATTTACACAATAAAGAATTCCTTACTCGTTGTGGATAACTCGTGGAAAACCTTGTTGGTAAGTCTGTTAATAGCCATATAGAACAACTGATCACGATCTTAAAGGCACTTTCTGGTCGGATCACGAAAAATCAGTTAAATCAAGCGCTGTAGAGCCATTGATGCTGATCTTAATATTATTTGATCGTAAAGCCATACAGGATCAGGCAATTTTCCCCATTGGGGATAAAAGTCTGGAGCAAAACGATCAAGCAGTGATTTTTGTCAATACTTTACTGTCATAAAATTTTCAGAATACGCTTGAGCAGTATTACAACGAATTGCGATTAATCAGCCACCAAACCACGTAGAATTAGCTAAAAAAATACCCGCCGTCGGCAGGTATTAATAATTGCTATATAGCCATCGATAGGATGTGGTTTAAAAAACTGTACCAGAACGTGTATTAAATTCGAATGATGGAGTCGCGTTTGACTACCGTTGGGGTATATTTAAATGTTAGGCCGTCTTCTGGCTTACTGCCCGATGCATATTTCAATGCGAGTTCAGCCGCTTTGGCTGCCATCATTTCCACAGGGTATCGAAGCGTGGTTAATTTAGGTCGGCAGTATTTAGCGAGCAATACGTCATCGTAACCCATTACCGACACTTGGTCGGGCACACAAATGCCATGATCTTGCAGCATTGTCATCGCCCCTGAAGCCATTGCATCGTTGTATGCTAACACGGCAGTAAATTGGGCGCCTGTGGCAAGCAAATTCTGCATCGCTAATTCACCGCCCTCCTGATCGGGGGTGGCATACTCAATCATACTCTCAGTCAAACTTAACTTTGCGTTGTCGACAGCGTTTCTAATACCTTCTAAACGGTGGTTAGGGTCGTCGATACGATATTGGCTACTAATTACTGCTAAATGCTTATGACCCTGACTGATGGCATATTCGGCCATAAGGCGGCCGCCTGTCACGTTATCTAGCCACACGCACCTATTTGCAATTTCAGGAATGTATCTATTTATCAGCACAAAGCCAGGGACTTGTTTAGCAAAGCCGATAAGCGTTTCATCATCTAGCGCTTTACTGTGAACAACCATGGCTTCTACGCGGTGTTCTAACAAGGTTTCAATAGCGCGAAGTTCGGTTTCTTTTTCTATGGAGCCCGCGCTCAACAATATTTGAACGTTGTTCTTTCGCGTTATCGACTCGACGCCGTGGGCGAGCATGGCAAAAAACGGATCGTGAAGTTCAGCGATGACCACACCTAGCGACGCACTGCGTTTTGTTACAAGCGCACGCGCATTAGCGTTGGGACGATATCCCATTTCTTCCATGATTTTTTTAACGCGCTTGCGTGTGTCATTGCCCACTTTCGGGCCATTATTAATAACCCTTGATACGGTAGCCAATGAGACACCAGCGGCTTGGGCTATATCTTTTATTGTTGCCATTTTCTTTTCAAACTTCGTTTTTATTGCATGGGGGCGACTAGGCCTAATAGACATAGCGTACAATATATTTACAAAAAAAGATAAACATCTCACTTAAGCAAATTTATAAATAATCGACGTTATTTGCGTTTGAAAGGGGCGAATTTATTTAATTTAAAGTGGTCCCACCTTTTATATTTATTCAGCTATACGCTATAAAATAGAACGGAAAACGTATAACCTCTCTGCGCTTTATTATTCAAATTCCACCGTTTGTATTTAAATAGGTGAGCCTAAGGCCTGTTCTCTAGCGCCTTAGTTGTGCAGATTAAGGTAAAAATATTGTTATGAAAATAAACGTATCTGTATTCGGTGAAGTAAACGGTAGCACGGTCAAGGCTTTCACATTAAATAACGCCAATGGCATGTCTGTTACCTTGCTAAATTACGGCGGTATTATAAAAGACATCACTGTGCCAAATGCCGAGGGAAAACCAATACACTGTGTTCAGACCTTTGATACTTTGCAAGAGTACATCGACGACCCTAGCTATCGCGGTGCGATTGTAGGGCGTTATGCAAATAGAATAGGTCATGGCACCTTTTTCTTAAACGGTACGCAGTACACGCTGGATAAAAATGGTGGAGAGCACAACCTACATGGTGGCTTTGCTGGTTTTCACAAAAAAATATGGCAGGCAAGTACGAACGAGTTAGACAACAGTGCTAGCGTAACCTTTAAATTGCATAGTCCTGACGGGGAAGGCGGTTTTCCGGGTAATGTGAAAGTTGAAGCCTGTTATACATTAAACAATGACAATGAACTTTCACTCGAACTTTCTGCTACGACAGACAAAGAAACCCCGTTGAGCTTTACCCAACACGCGTACTTCACCTTAAGTGACGACGATAAAGTGGGGAGTATCCTGCTACACATTGATGCTGAACAAGTGACTGATGCCGACAGCTCGCTATTACCGACCGGTAAATTAGTGGACATTGGCGGTACGCCATTCGATTTCTTATCACTAACCCCCATTGAAAAAAGAGCGAGTCAACAAACATCGCATGCGTTGTTTGATATGGTTGGTGGGTACGATCACAACTACGTACTTCGTGCGGCAAAGGGTAGTGAACCCCAAGCCACTGTAATGGCGCCTGATACAGGTATTTCGATGGAGTTATTCACTACACTACCAGGCTTGCAGTTTTATACAGGTAGCCTTGAGAGTGATGAACAACTCGGCGCGCTGTGTTTAGAGCCACAACATTTTCCCGATGCGCCGAATAAGCCGGCTTTCCCTAACTGCTTCGTTAAGCCTGAGGAAACCTTTAAAGCCGCTATCCGCTATAAGTTTAGAGCCGGTTAATTCCGCTACACTAGTAAAAGAAAATTAATTGTTATTAATTTAACAATTATTTTTCTTTGTTACTTAATTGATAAACCGGAACGCATGCTATATTATTGTTAGGGTAAACGTTTAACCCTATTTTAAGTTGCGCACTAGAGCGTAGCTGGCCTATTCAGAGAGAGTGATTATGGGAACGCCTTTTGACCCTACAAACGATCCACATCGCCGTTACAATCCATTGTTGGGGGAGTGGGTGTTAGTGTCGCCTCACCGTGCTAAGCGTCCTTGGCAAGGGGCCTCAGAAGAGCCTAACAATGAACAAAAGCCGTCTTATGATCCAACGTGTTATTTGTGTCCAACCAATACGCGAGTAAACGGGGAAGTGAACCCTGATTACAAAGGCACGTTTGTTTTTCAAAATGACTTTGCCGCACTTAAGCAAGACACAGAACAAGCTAGCGAGAAAAAGGGCCTATTTCAGTTTGAAACCGAACAGGGGTGTAGCCGTGTTATTTGTTTTTCACCTGACCACAGCAAAACACTGCCTGAGCTTACTGATGAAGAGCGAGTAGACGTAGTTAACATGTGGAAAGCGCAAACTGCTGAACTAGGTAAGACCTATCGCTGGGTTCAGGTTTTTGAGAACAAAGGCTCCATGATGGGCTGCTCGAACCCGCACCCTCATGGACAAGTGTGGGCACAGCAACACATACCCACTGACCCTGCCAAGAAAGTATCGCAGTTAAAGCAATACTTCACTGAAAACGGCACGCCTATGCTTTTAGACTACGCAGAACAGGAAGTGGCGAAGCAAGCGCGTGTGGTTTGCCAGAATGACGATTGGGTTGTCGTTGTACCGTATTGGGCAGCGTGGCCTTTTGAAACGTTACTATTACCACGTTTCAACGTGCAATCCCTGCATAAATTATCTGATCATCAGTCGCTATCACTTGCCAAAATTATTGGTGAGATAACCGCAAAATACGATAATTTATTTGAGACGTCTTTCCCTTATTCAATGGGGTGGCACAGTGCGCCGTTCGATAATGATGAACACCAAGAATGGACGCTTCACGCGCATTTCTTCCCGCCACTTCTTCGTTCAGCGAGCGTGCGCAAGTTTATGGTTGGCTATGAAATGATGGCAGAGGCTCAGCGCGATTTAACGCCTGAACAAGCAGCAGACAGATTAAAAGCACTGCCTACAGTGCACTATAAAAAACGTGAGAAGACGAATGGATAACCAAGTACTTTCTTCAAAATTTGAAGCGCAGTATGGCGAAGCGCCAGCGTTAATCGCACATGCGCCGGGTCGAGTGAACATTATTGGTGAGCATACCGATTATAACGAAGGGTTCGTATTTCCGGCTGCAATCAATTTTGGAACGTGGGTTGCGGCAACAAAGCGCGCAGATAATGACATCGTGGTTACCGCGATGGATTACGAAAATCAGCAAAACCAGTTCTCGTTGTCAGACATTAACTATGACCAAGAACAAGGGTGGGCAAACTATGTTCGCGGCGTAGTGAAAGTACTTAAAGAGGCCATTCCAGATTTTGGCGGCGCTAACTTATTGGTTACGGGCAATGTGCCACAAGGCGCTGGGTTAAGCTCTTCGGCATCTTTTGAAGTGGCTATATTAAAAGCGTTAAGCGCGCTGTATGAGTTGCCCCTAGATGGCGTACAGGCAGCACTGTTAGGGCAGAAAGCCGAGAATACGTTCGTAGGCTGCTCATGCGGAATTATGGATCAGTTAATCTCTGCTATGGGTAATGAAGGCATGGCAATGCTGCTTGATTGCCAGTCGCTAGCCATTGAGCATTCACCACTACCAGACTCGCATCAAATCGTTATCATCAATTCGAATGTTAAACGTGGCTTGGTTGATAGTGAATACAACCTGCGTCGCGAGCAGTGCGAGCAAGGTGCATCTCTTCTTGGTGTGTCTTCATTGCGTGAAGCAACCATTGAAATGCTGGAAGAAGCCAAGCCGCATATGCCCGACGTGGTTTATCGCCGCGCAAGGCACATCATTACTGAAAATGCACGGACGCTTGCAGCTAGCCAGGCTTTAAAAAATGGTGATATCGAAACGGTGAGCGAAGCTATGGCCCAATCCCACATTTCTATGTGCGACGACTTTGAAATTACTGTTCGCCCAATTGATTATTTAGTTGAGATTATTGGTGAAGTATTAGGCAAATCTGGTGGTGTTCGAATGACTGGAGGTGGCTTTGGCGGGTGCGTAGTGGCACTTGCGCCATCCGACAAAGTTGAAGCTGTGAAGCAGATAGTTGCCGATAAGTACTTTGCTGAAACAGGGTATAACGCTGATATTTACGTGTGTACCGCTGCTCAAGGTGCCTTTGCTGAAACGAGTTAGGCACACTGCAAAAATACGGTATGAAGAACTAGCTACCTAGGTTTCTTATCCTAATCTTCTTATATCTCGCTCGAAATGTAACCGCGAAGGACAAATTTATGAAAAATATTAAATCTAGTTAAAAAAAGTAAACAAAGTGTGATACTAATATGAGCTTAGACAAGTGTGGTTTTGGGTAACGTTGAGTTGCATAAGAATGAACACTTGTTTGATTAAACACGTTTTTAAAAACGTGACATCGGTGTGGCAAAAACCAATAGAATAATAAAAACAATTTTTCACCTGTGTACCCTGCATAAAAATAATCGCCGCACCCAAAATAAAAACTTTGGGAAAAACTATGAAATTAGCATCAATAGATATCACATTATTTGTGGTATATGTCGTCGCGCTCGTTGGAATTGCGTGGTGGGTTTCTCGTGAAAAGCAGGGCCACCAAAAAGATACAAACGATTACTTTCTTGCAGGCTCAAGCTTACCTTGGTGGGCAATTGGCGCATCACTTATAGCGGCCAATATATCAGCCGAGCAAATCATTGGTATGTCCGGCTCGGGATATCAATTAGGCCTCGCCATAGCTTCTTACGAGTGGATGGCCGCCATCACGCTGCTTATTGTAGGTAAGTTCTTTTTACCGATTTTCTTAAAACACAAGATTTACACCATGCCTCAATTTTTAGAGCAGCGCTACGACCATCGCGTGCGAAAAGTCATGGCTATCTTTTGGCTAGGCGTGTATGTCTTCGTAAACCTCACCGCCGTGCTTTGGCTTGGTGCCCTTGCCATTAACACCATCGCAGGTGTGGATATGATTTACGGCATGATGTTCCTTGGCCTTTTCTCGCTAACCTATTCCCTTTACGGCGGTCTTAAAGCTGTAGCCTTGACCGACATTATCCAAGTGGTTTTATTGGTGCTGGGCGGTTTGTTCCTTTCATATACTGCGCTGAACTTAATCAGTGACGGCAATGGCGCTATTCAAGGTTTCGTCGATTTAACTAACAAGTTGCCAGAAAAGTTCGACATGATCCTGTCGAAAGACAATCCGCACTATATGGATTTACCGGGTATTTCAGTGCTGGTAGGCGGTATGTGGATAATGAACTTGTCGTACTGGGGCTTTAACCAATACATTATTCAAAGAACGTTAGCCGCAAAAAGCGTACAGGAAGCACAAAAAGGGATTGCCTTTGCGGCTTTCTTAAAGCTACTTATGCCGCTAATCGTCGTGCTACCTGGAATAGCTGCAGTACTTATCGTGCCTGACTTAGCTAAGCCAGATCAAGCTTACCCAAGCTTAATGACGCTTATGCCTGTAGGTCTTAAGGGGATAATTTTTGCGGCGTTAGTTGCGGCTATCGTCTCTTCACTTGCGTCAATGACAAACAGTGTCTCTACTATTTTCACTATGGACTTATATAAAGATAAGCGTCCTAACGAGTCTCAGCAGCACTACGTGAAAGTAGGGCGTATAGTGAGCTTTGTAGCACTGATAATCGCCATGATTGTTGCCAAGCCGCTATTGGGCAATTTCGACCAAGCGTTCCAATACATTCAGGAGTTTACTGGTTTCTTTACACCAGGAATTTGCGCGCTGTTCGTGCTGGGTATGTTTTGGAAGAAAACGACGGCGAACGGTGGTTTGCTTGCCGCCCTCGGCTCGTTTGTACTGAGTATTGTATTTAGACAAGTTTGGCCAGAACTACCGTTCATCGACCGCGTGGGTATCGTATTCCTACTTTGCGTTGCGCTTGCTGTAGTTGTTTCGCTTCTAGAGAAAAAAGGGGTCAGTGAAAACGCCGTTGATATAAACGATGTTGAATTTAAAACCACGAAAGGGTTCAACGTTGCATCAATAGCCGTAGTGCTTGTTACAGCAGCGTTTTACATTACCTGGTGGTAAAATTGATAGGGCGTATTTACTTCATACGCCCTTATCATACTTTATGAAAAACAACGCGAAAGTTCAGAAGACGCTGACAATAAATTTTGCTAAGTTCTAGAATGTGTTGCAGTTGGTAGCGTATAAGTGGGGCGAAAAACTTCAAATTTCCCCAATAAAATACGATATACTAACCGGCTAATATTCGATGAACTTTCGCGCTTGCTGATGTCTTAATTAAAAGAGTTATGCAGCAAGCCACTAAAAACGTTACAGGAGACATCAATGGCAACGAAAGGCGTTAATAAGGTTATTCTTGTTGGAAACCTTGGCAATGATCCTGAAGTTAGATACATGCCTAACGGAAACGCCGTTGCGAACTTAAGCCTAGCAACTAGCGAAAGCTGGAAAGACCAACAGGGTCAGGTTCAAGAGCGCACTGAGTGGCACCGCCTTACAATGTACCGTCGCTTAGCAGAAATTGCCGGAGAGTACCTGAAAAAGGGCTCGCAAATTTACGTAGAAGGTAAATTGCAAACGCGTAAGTGGCAAGATCAGCAAGGTCAGGATAAGTACACCACTGAAATTATCGTAGATCAAATGCAAATGCTTGGCGGTCGCGGCGGTGATGGTGGCGGCGGAAACGGCGGTTACCAGCGTCCTCAAAACAACCAAGGCGGTTATAATCAAGCGCCAGCGCAAGGTGGTTACAACCAGGCTCCACAACAAGGTGGAGGCCAGCAAGGCGGCTATAACCAGAGCCAGGGCCAAGGCGGTGGTTATAATCAAGCGCCGCAGGGTGGTAACCCGTCACAGCCTAAGACTCCGCCTATGGCTGAACCAGACTTCGATTTTGACGACGATATTCCGTTTTAGCTACCTGATACATATCTCGTGTTAAAAATATTATAAGAGCCGCTTTATAGCGGCTTTTTGTTTTGAGCTAAGTTCGCTTAATTATGAGATTGATGCCCGCCATAGCTTCTCTCAATTATCTTAAAATGATTTCAGTATTCACCTATGCGGTTTACCAAATAAGCGTGAACAGCGAGCGATTAAGATTCTCATGTAAGAAAAATCGGGTTTTACAGTGTCAGTAGTAGTAACAGTGGTGGCTTTTCTTTTGTTGTCCCTAAAGAGCGGCATGTTATTTGCCCAAACAGGTGGAAAATGTGAAGGTGAAAAATGCACTTTTCAAAAGCCTACAGTGACCTGGGTACGCCCACCAGAGCTTGGACTTGAAGGCAATGGTGTCAGCATTACAGCGGGCCCGCTTTACGACGTAATGGCCTATCTTTCTACATACTTAAATGGTTATGAACATAAGTTTGAAGTTTACCCAGTGAAGCGTGCATGGTCGCTAGTCCGGAATACGCATTCTTCTGAAAAAGTTTATTGCTTTTATGGGGCTGCCTATCAGAAGGAACGAGTAGAATGGGGATATTTCACCCAACCTACCTCTATTAACTTACCGCTACTGATCGCTGCTAAAAAAGCATTACATTCCTCCTCGAATAAGAAGTTAGTCACCGGGCATGCTAACCCAATGTTGGGTTATTTTGAGTCCGTTTCATTGCGAACACTTCTTCGACAAAACTTGAGAACGGTGCTTTACGACGAAGTGAACAACGTTTATGCCGATACGGTCGAGCAATGGGCTACACCGAATAATGTGGTGCGTTTAAATGGTTTAGGGAAAGATTTAGGCATGCATACAATTGAGCTACTGGAAAGTGGCAGAATTGACTTTGGATATGTAGGTCACCGCGAGTTTTCAGTATTACCAAAAGAAGAGCTCGACGTGCTTCATGTTTATCAAATCAGCGAACTATCGCAAGAGTTAAGAGGAACAAAACGCGTACTTTGTTCTAAAAGTGAGCTAGGGCATATAGTCACTAATGCTTTAGATAATGCATTTACGGACATCATGTCTAACCCTAAGCAAAATCAAATTTTTAGAGACATCAATTTTGCAGCAGATGGATATCCTTCATTTTTTAAACCACTTTTCGATGAAAGGTGGAGTAAAGTTATGGTCAATTAATCATGCGATAGTACGACTTCATTTGGAGCTCTACGAAAATCTATAGTTCAGCGTCACTTGCTAATCAGGTGAGTTAAAAAGTTATCTTACGTGACACCAACCCAATCCTTTTTACCAGTCGTCGCGCCTGAATAATTGGTGATCCCGAACTCCATTTCCAAACTCATCACTTTAGCGTGAGGTTGGAAATGGAGGAGATGCTTACGGTAACTTAGCTTATTCCATCTTCACCAGTGCAATTTTACCCACTTCAATGCCACGCCAACCGTTTTTAGGTGCGCGTTTGAGTGGTGGTAATATAAATTGAAGCCCTGTGATCTGGTGAATATCCAAAGGAGGTTGCTCGTCAAATGGCCCCATGGTAACTGGCATAAACATAGGGTACGCACGAGTTAATAAGGTCGCCGTGGGTTTTAGGGCCGAAACAGGAAGAATCAAGGTTTTCCATTCGTCACTTACAGTAAAATCAGTGCCGTAGGCCAGCCCATCGTTAGCAATAACGCCAAATTGCAACCGGTCGCTATTGCCTAATGAACGAACGCGTAGTGCAATAGCGTTATATTTTTTCAAGGTACGGTCTATCAAAGTGGCATTTTTAGGGAGATCCGTACGCAGTAATGGCCCACCAGATTGAAGGTTATCGTCAAAGACTTTGAGCGTAACTGTTTCGCCCTCGGTGGTCGCCGAAGAGGCCGGCCAGCTCACCGTGTTTTGCGGTGGTACAAACGTCCCTCTCGCTTCGCTTGGATTAAAGAGAAGTACTGGACTGCCCGCAGGTTGCAATATCGTGTGATAGTAAGCATTATTCGAGAAATCCCAATCCTGCGGTTTTCCACGTTGCTTACCAGGGTAAGTTACTGTGGTATTTCCGTCAGTAATGGTAAAGGCGTATTCCAATTTACCTGAGAGTTTCCACGTATTGTCATTCGGTAGTGTAACTTGATAAACCCCTTTATCTCCTTGTTGCATAGGCAAAGTAACGAAGTCACTGTGGCCCTCATAACGTACATTTAAGGTAACGAGGGGATTAGGCGTTACACTTTGCACCGTCGCACTAAAGGTCAGGGTATCACCAAGAGTCCGCTGACGTTGGGGTTGGTGAGTCACTATGGTTTCACCTGGTTTGATTGGCGGTAAGTAATAGGCCGAGTCTATGTCACCTGGTGGCTTTGCCTCTGATGGTGATAGCCAATATACCCCAGGCGTGACAACGAAATTACCTCCTGAAGCCTGAGACTGGTAGTTGTTGCCGTCGTTAACACCAGTCACCCCAAAGCGCTCGCCCAGACCGGGAAGGAAAAGAGTCATGCTATTGGCTTTAACTGACAACCGACTGACTTCTCGGTTAAGACTAGAGTTCTGATGTGGGTCTTGTAGATTGATCACATCGGGGAATACCTCTAATCGCCACTGCGAGTCTCCCAGTTTATCCAAGAAGTATGCACCGGAGCCCGTGTATTTAACCAGCTCAGATGATCCAACCCCTGCAATGTGAGTTAGGCTATCAACATCTTTAGGGCTGCGAGTGGTGCTGTTTGTGTAATAGAACTGTTTAGTATCATCAAACACGGCCAAGTCAGCGAGGTAGTCCAGTGTTGTATGATGAAATTGGTTACTCTGCGGGTAATCTGGAGCTTCATAGTCCTGAGGTAAATTACGAAACTCTTCACCGGCAATCATCAAACTTATTGCTTTCGCTGGCGTATACAATAAATTTAAGTAGTGAGTATTGTAGTCTGAGTTACTGTCTGCAATTACCGCAGGGTCGTAAGCAAACTGAGTGGCCCATTGAAACCCCGCGTCGCGAAAGCTGCGTGCCATCGCGGGGTACGTTACGCTATTTGTGATATCCGCCGCGTCAAATTCGTAAATCATGCGCGCTTTATCACTGCACCCGCTGATATCACTAAATGGGTTGGTATACGTTGAAACCGCAGGCAGTACATTGGTATTCAACGCACTGTATTTTAATAAACCAGTGGGATACCACTGATACGCGATACCATCTATTGACGTGTTACATACCGCTTTGGCAAAGTCTCTCTGGTCACCTTGTTCACTAATGTTATAGAACAAAGGCTTGGTAACACCTGCGTCTTTAACCGTTTTAATTAAGGTTTCGATATACGTCGCACTCTTTTGTGGAGCTAAGCGATGTTTGGGCTCATTAAAAAGCTCAAAGGCGATAATTTCAGGGTCGCTGCCAAGGGGTTGCCCAGTGTAGCGGTTTTTATGCGCCATAAACTGAGTCAGATAGCGCTGCTGGGCGGCAATAAGCGCAGGCTTTTCATTCATATCGTTTTTGCTGTAGCCCACTGCAAATCCAGGCTCAGCGGGATCTGGTTCGGGATAGCCCGTTCCCCACCATGCAATGGGAGTGATGATAGCGCGAATGCCATGCTCTTGAAGGCGCATCATCAAATAATCGAATAACTCAAGATATTCATTGTCGATGAGATTGCCTTCTTTGTCGCTGATGGCTTTGTCCCATACGTGAATGCGATAAGCATTTAGCTTAAGCCGGGCCATATGGTCCACGTCTATATCGATCGCGGCTTTGTGATCAATTCCACGCCGAGCGATAGCGCGATATCCAAAGGCAAACGGCGCACTGTAGTTGGCACCAAACAAGTAGACTGGGTCGCCGTTGTCCCATAACAACCGGCCGTTTTCTACTGTCACGGGTGTAGGGGGTAACGTGGTATCGGTCAAACTTACTTCACTACTTAAGCCCGCTGTAGTTAAGCCCATAGTAGCCAAAACGATTGAGGTTACGAATATTTTTGAGAACATCTTAATTTTCCTACAAGTTAGGCTTCGCGATAGCCGTTAGGGTTAGACGACTGCCATCGCCAACTGTCTTTCACCATGTCTTCTAAGGTGCGGGTGGCTTGCCATCCCAGCACCTCTTTAGCGTGACTTGAGTTGGCGTAACACTGTGCCACATCGCCGGGGCGACGGGGGGCAATTTGATAAGGGATAGGTCGGTCACTAGCTTTCTCGTAGGCTTCTACCATCTCTAGCACTGAAACACCGCTACCTGTACCTAGATTAAAGCAATGACTACCCGGTTTTCCGTGCAATTGCTCCAAAGCGCGAACATGCCCTTCCGCTAGGTCACATACGTGTATATAGTCGCGCACTCCAGTACCATCAATGGTGGGGTAGTCATCGCCAAATACAGCCAGATGGGAGCGCTTGCCCACGGCCACTTGTGCAATAAAAGGCATTAAATTATTTGGGATACCACTAGGGTCCTCTCCAATCCGTCCGCAAGGGTGAGCGCCCACTGGGTTAAAGTAGCGCAAAATAATACCGTTAAATTGAGCGGTGGAAGTCGCAAAATCTTGTATGATTTGCTCTACCATGAGTTTACTTCTGCCGTAGGGATTAGTTGCGCCCACGGGAAAGTCTTCCACAATAGGTACAGTTTGTGGGTCACCGTAAACTGTCGCTGAAGAGCTAAACACTAACGTATGTACGCCAGCCTCATGCATAGTTTCTATTAAAGTCTGGCTGGCAGTAACGTTGTTTCGGTAATAAAGCATAGGTTTTTCAACAGATTCCCCCACCGCTTTTGAGCCGGCGAAGTGAATGACGCCATCAAAGGTGTGCTCGGAGAAAACACGTCTGAGCAGTTCTTCATCCCCAACGTCACCTTCATAATGAGGGATCTCTGTATTACAAATACCTTCTACCCGCTTAAGTGCTTCGATGTGGCTGTTAGAGAAGTCGTCAATTACCACAACAGAATGGCCTGCTTCAATTAACGCGATACAGGTATGTGAGCCGATATAGCCAGCACCACCAGTGACTAATATATGCATGGGTCTTTCCTTACTTTTCAAGTGACAATGTTGCAGGTTTCAGACCTTTGGCAGTAACCGTGATTTCGGCGTTTTTAAGTGTTTCACCAATTTCAATTAATAATGCCCCTTCTCCCCATGATGTGGTAATGGGGCTCTGATTTAATAATCTAATATCGCCTTCAACTTCAGCATTCAGCTCGATGTTATTTGTGCGAACAGGATTGCCCTTAGCATCTACCACTTGTGCGTATACAAATACTTTGTCTTTCACGGAGGGAGTAGGAGCAATACCTGAGGTGTCGAGTCGTAGCGTTAACGCACTGGCTTGTTCAGGCGTAGTGACGCTATGACGGGCGACAATATTCTCACTAATAAGCGCTTCAGCACGCAATGTTCCAGGCTCGAAGTTATCTATTGAGAAGGTAAAGGGAGGATGCGCTAAGTGCGTACTCAAAGCATCAGTGTCGGGGCTTTGCGTCCCAATTAAGCGATCGTTGAGGTAAAGCGCGACGCGCTCGGCATTTGAGTAAACGCGTACATTAGTGCCTGACGTTTCATCCCAATTACTTGCGATATACACCATGGGACCGCTTTCAAATTGCGGGGCCTGTTCGTCTGCATTCCTTTGACTTTGGAAAAAGTAATAGCTGAATTTAGGCTGGCGATAAATACTGGCGATACCCGACGCTTCAATGTCATCGGCATAGCCGCGGTTATAATCAAACATTACCCAGTAACCGTCTGCAAAGGCGGGTACGGTAAAGTTGTCATTGTGGGCTTCTTGAAGGTTCTTTGCCTGTTGCAGCAGGCGCTTTTCACCACTATTTAGTAATTGACGGCTAGTGCGTTCATCTTCCTGCAAATCTTGCCAGCTATCCTGATTTAAACCCGCGTTTTGCGCGTAATATTCCCAGTCCCCGTACTCAGATACAATGTAAGGGACTGTGGGTGTTTCGTAATGCTGCAGTCGGTGTTGGCGGGCTTGTACAAAAATATCGTAGCCGAGTTCCCATCCTGCGGAATAGGCGCCAGGGTATTCGGCATGTACTGTATCAGATAGTGCTGCGATAAATTCGTCCGGCATGTCTGATTCGTTTAATGAGCACTCCCATGCAATGACGCTAGCGTGATTACGGTCTCGGCGTAGCAAATCAGCACACGCTTTTAAGGTATGAGCTTCGAACTCTTTTGTGGGGTTGTAATATTGCCAACCCAATATTGCATCCAGTAACACTAAGCCCAATTCATCCGCCGCCTTCATAAATGCTGTTGAGTGAGGGTAGTGGGACAGTCGAACGTAGTCGAAACCCGCCGATTTGATTTTTACGGCATCGCGGTAATCAGCCTGAGCAGAGGTTGCGTAGCCGACAAACGGATATTCCTGGTGGCGGTTGACACCGCGAAGAAAGGTTTTTTCACCGTTTATCAGTAGCTCATTTTTATCATTGAAGACAAACGAGCGAATACCGATGTTTCGCGATTGATGTTCTATAGTTGTATCGTCGTGCGACAATACAGTGTCCAGTGTGTATAAATTGGGGTGCTGAGGAGACCATAAGGCAGGTTCAGTTACTGTAATTAACTGATTAAAATGACGCTTTTCACCTGCCGGCAGAGTGTATTGTTGGCTTACCTTGTGAACGTCACTTCCATCAAATGACAAAGTTTGGGTTAGAGTAAAAGTTTTTTCTTCACCGCTGGTGTTAGCTACATGTGTTTTAATATTTACTTCAGATTTCACTTTCTCGACTAAAGGGAAGGTGACAAAAACACCGCCACCGGCCACTTCGTTAGCGTGCATCTCATCAGTAATCATCAAGGGATTTTTTACCAGAAGATTAACATCGCGATATAAGCCACCGTAGGTATTAAAATCAAGCAATGTAAGTGGCTTCGGGCCTGTAACGTCATTGTCACGGTTATCTAAGCGCACGCGGAGGGTATTCCTTCCTGACACCAGGTAAGGGCTTAAATCGAAAGTGAATGGTAAATATCCACCTAAGTGAGTACCCACTTTCTCATTATTAAGCCAAACCTCTGTAGCATTCATTGCTCCCTCAAAACGAATAAATACCGCTTGCTCAAGCCACTCTGCCGGCACTGAAAACGATTTTTGATACCACGCAATACCTTGCCATTGGTCATTTACCACTTCAGGCTCTAACCGGGGAGTATGTGGAAGAGCAATATTTTCCCATGCTTGGGTTATTTGCTCAGGCGTAAGCGCCTCATCCGCCTTCTTAAATTTCCAGTCTTGATTGAAAGGAACCACTTCACTTAGAAAAGGCGATGAAGAATGCGGTGGATTAGAAGAAGACGTGAAGGGCTGACACGCGCCTAACCACAACAGACAACAGAGTAAAAAGCTAAATCGGGAAATAGAAGTCATTGCTCTAGCCTAGATGAATTTAAAAATAGACAAGCCTAGTTGGCTTAAACGCAAAAAGGCACTGCCCTTATATGAAAGAGCAGTGCCGATACAACGCACTTACATCGCGTATTGGAAGCCTAACAAATAACGGCGTCCCCATTCAGCGTATTGACGTGGTCGGGTAGGGTCGTTGTCAAAGTATGACGTAGACGCTTCATTCGTTAGGTTCTGACCTTGTAACATTACTTTTAAGTTTTCGGTCACTTCGTAGGCAATGCTGGCATCAACCGTGGCTTCGTCGTCTATAGTGAAAACGGCACCTGGATCCCAGCTACCTACGCTAGTGTATGCACTGCGGTAGTTATATGACACCTTCGCATCAATACCTGCTTTGTAATACCAAAGAGTTAAACTACCTACATTTTTAGATAAGCCACCCATAGTCAATGGGTTGTTTTCAGGCTCAAACTCCGTCACGTTAGTATCTGTATAGCTGTAGTTGGTATAAATGCCCAAGCCATCAAAAGGTTCTGGCAACATGTTAAACGCTTGCTGATACATCACTTCAACGCCGCGAATCTGACCACCATCACCGTTCACAGGGCCGGTAAATTGGTAACTTTCACCATTTATATTAAGTGTATCTGTAGCTGCACCTACATGACTCTTTAGGTCTTTAAAGAAGAGTGACACGGTAAGAGCAGCATCTTCAGCAAAGAAATATTCATAGCCCAGGTCAACTTGGTCCGCGATGAATGGATTTAGCTGGGGGTTACCGCCAGAAGCAGTGTTAACCGTAGAAGATGTGTTAAGTTGTAAGCCTGTACGCATTTCAATGAGAGGCGGACGAGATATAGCACGTGAAAGTCCAAAGCGAATTTGCGAATCTTCCGTAATGTCAAAACGTAAGTTTAGCGCAGGCAGCACCTCACTATAGTCATGGTCAATCGATACCGCAGTTAGCTCTCCCCCGTCAGCTTGCTGAAAACCGGATGAAGTAGATTCGGTACTGATGTAACGCACACCTACATTACCCGTGTACGAGATACCGCCAATTTCACCTAACAGATTAAACTGAACATACAATGCAGTATTAGTTTCTTGAACATTCCAGCTATTAAGTATATCGGCATTAGTCTGGGTATGCTGGTTGCGGTTATCTATCCCGCCAAACGCTTCCTGCGCTACTTCTGACCAATTTCGTATGCTGTAAAGCGCAGGGACGTCATAGCCTTCACCAAGCTCGTAAGTAAAGGCGTCTACATTGGCACTACTATTGGCTACACTTTGTTGCCAGCTAACCACATCATTGTCTTTTTCTCTATCTGTCCAACGCCCGCCGAAGCTCATGGCATCAATAATTCCCCACTCGACTGGCCGAGCGAAATCAAGCTTGGCAGTGATCATTTCATCTTCTAACAGGCGGTCGTTGTCCACTTGCATGTAGTTAAGGCCGTAATCTGTAGCATCGCTTATGTCATAACCGGTGCCAATTGATAAGCGGTCAGTGGTAGTGTCCCAGCTATAGTCCATGCCATTTGCATCAGCATCTGCATCCCAATACCAAGACTGAATGTTCACCCAGCGAGAAGTTATTGAAGCTTCTGAATAGCCAATGTCCGCATTTACCTTCCAAACGTCACCTAACCATTCAGCATTTAAGCCTGTACTGACAAGTTCGTTTTCTTGGAACCAAGTAGAATTATTTGCAGTGTGGCTACCGCCCCACAACATTCCACCTGCAACAATTTGTTCTGAACCATCGGGTTTAGTAATGATTTGCGGTGGGTTACTGGCATTTGCAACGTTCCAGTTATTTAAGCCACCCCAGTTACCCCAGCCGTCGAACCAGATTTGGTCTTCTCGTTCTTCAATATCAAATTTGGAATAAAAGAGGTCATACTTTAGCTCTAAACTTTCATTTGGTAGCCATTGAAGTACCGTCATTGCACCAATTCTCTGGTTGTCACCGCCTTTCGTAGCCGTCTGTGCTCCCCAAGGGGCCGCTTCAGGGATGCCATTACCATTAACATCACCCTGATCAGCCGGAACATTGTTGTATTCCCACGAGGTAACATCTTTTTGTAGAGAGGGTTGGTCTTGAACGGCAACGCCAAACGCAATACCAAATGTATCTGAAATAGGGTCGATATAACTGAAATTAGCGCGATAACCTTGGGAGTCGGCTGTGGGAATATCGTCAGCTAAAGGGTAACTCATCAAGTGCCCGCTGATGTTGACGGCCCTTTCATCTTTGGTCAAGGGTTCAACGAACTGCATGTTAACTAGGCCAGAGATACCCCCTTCAATATTACTTGCTAAAGGGCTTTTAAATACTTCAACTGAGCTAATAAGCTCCGCAGGGAATTGTTCATAACGAACACTACGACTTGGTTCACCGCTAACAATTTCTCGGCCATTCATGGTTGCAAGGTTAAGGCGCGGCCCCATACCTCGAATAGAAATCTGACTCGCGTTTCCGCGATCACGGTCTGCTGCAATACCCGGTAAGCGCGCGAGGGCATCAGTGATTGTCACATCGGGAAGTTGTCCCAGGTCATCCGTGGAGATAATTTCTACCGTCGAATCAGCTAACTTCTTATGCTGTAGTGAACGGGTTAATGTGCTACCGAAACCACGGACAGTGATAACTTCGGTTTCGCTGATATCAGCTTGTTTATCAACATCGGCCGCTTCTTGTGCTGAAGCAATGCTGATATTTAAGCATTGCGCTACCGCTAGTGCAGTCAAACCTAACTTGAATTGTGTCTTCATTCTATTACCCCCAAGGTAAATTTTTTAATAGTGTCTTGAGTCGTGTCGAGTGTGTTTTTAGCGTCTTGGTAGGCGTTTGTAGGGATGGCTACCATAAACAGTAACAACTTTATAACATATTTGGGTAAACGTTTACCATAAAAATATTCAGAGAAATTGAATGTTTTATAGACGGTAATAAATAGTAGGCTGAAAACAAAGAATGCTGTCGAGGTGAGTTTGAGCGCTGCACACTAGATTTTTAGGGCTCTACAATAACTTTTTGAATGCAGAGATTTTACTTAAATACAGAGCTTTCAGGTTGTTTGTAGAACGGTGCGGTATGGGAGGAAGGAAAACGATAATGCCCTAATAATAAATATTAGGGTTTATCGTTTTCCTTTGTGCCAAACAGGAGAGTCCTATTTGGTTTTCAGGGACGCTCTAATGCGATGCTCGCTACAAATTAGCTACAGCGGATGCGGGCAACAGCCGATTTCCAGCCGTCATAGGCTTGATCGCGCTCTTGCTTGGTTAATCTAGGAGTGAAAACGCTATCACTCTTCCAGCAGTGAGTTAAGTCATCTACAGAATTGAATATTCCAGCGTGTAACCCCGCTAGAAATGCAGCGCCTAGCGCCGTGGTTTCCGTTATTTCAGGCCGTTCAACCTCGGCACCTAAAATATCGGATAAGAAGCCCATAACCCAGTCATTACGCGACATGCCGCCGTCTACGCGTATTGTTGTAGGGCGAGCACCGTCGCTTTCCATCGCTTTTTGAAGGTCTTTAGTTTGATAGCATACAGACTGTAAGCCAGCGGCAACTATTTCGCTAATGCCAGTATCTCGCGTCAACCCTAAAATCGCCCCGCGCGCGTCTGGATCCCAATAAGGCGCGCCTAGGCCAGTAAATGCGGGTACTAGAAACACGCCATTGTCTTCTCTGGCACGCTGCGCAAGTGCTTCTGATTCAGCGGCATCGTCGATAAGTTTTAAGCCATCGCGAAGCCATTGCACCGTGGCGCCAGCCATAAATATACTGCCTTCTAATGCATAGGTGGTTTTGCCATTAAGTCGGTAACCTACCGTGGTAAGTAAGCGGTTTTTTGATTGCAGGGGCGCATCGCCGGTATTTAAAATCATAAAGCAACCCGTTCCATAGGTACTTTTTGCCATGCCTTTTTCAAAACAGGCTTGGCCTACCAATGCGGCTTGCTGGTCGCCTGCAACGCCCTGGATGGGGATGGCCCTACCAATAATCTCTTCTTTAATAACGCCGAAGTCAGCTGCACAATCCATAACTTCAGGTAACATTGAGACAGGGATATTGAATTTACTTAATAGCTTTTCATCCCAACACTGGTTGTGAATATCAAATAACATGGTGCGCGACGCATTAGTCGCGTCGGTTTTATGCGATTCACCGCCGGTTAGACGCCAAATAAGATATGAATCCACTGTGCCAAAGAGCAGATCGCCGTTTTCTGCTTTCTCGCGGGCGCCTTCCACGTTATCTAATATCCATGCGATTTTCGTGGCCGAGAAGTAAGGGTCGAGTAAAAGCCCTGTTGCTTCGGTTATATAAGAAACAAACGCCTCGTCTTCGCTAAAATCACGGCAGTATTGTGCAGTGCGTCTGTCTTGCCACACGATTGCATTGTATACGGGTTTACCTGAGTGTTTATCCCATACCAAGGTTGTCTCGCGCTGGTTGGTAATACCAATGGCGGCGATGTCAGATGGAGCGACACTACATTTGTTAAAAACTTCTTTCAGAGTAGATACAACGCTTTCCCAAATCTCTTCGGGATCGTGCTCCACCCAGCCGTCCTTTGGGTATTTTTGAGAGAACTCTTGTTGCGCAATGGCATCAATGCTGCCTTTCGGAGAAAAAATAATACTGCGAGAGCTTGTTGTGCCTTGGTCAATGGCGAGAATATGTTGTCCCATAAGGTCACTCCTGAAGATAGTTTTCGTAGAGTTTGCATTATTTACACGGGTTTAACAATGCTATATTTTCGAAAACGAACATTTCATGTTCGTTTAATCGTGGGAACTTTGTCTTTAAGCACGTATAATTAATTATAATTTTAAATTCATCAGGACTCGTAATGAACCAAACACAAAGACACGAAAAAATTGTTGGCCTTATTAAGCAGCATGGTTTCATGTCTATTGATGATTTGGTTAGTGCTTGCGACGTTACGCCGCAAACTATTCGACGAGATTTAAATCAACTTGCTGAAAATGGCGTAGTGAGCCGTTACCACGGCGGGGCGGGGTTAAATAGAAGTTGGGAAAATACCCCTTATCAAGAGCGAAAGACCCAAAACAGTGAAGTGAAGGAGAAAATCGCCGAAGCTGTGGCGGCAATGATACCCGATGGTGCTTCATTGTTTATCAACATCGGTACAACCACAGAGATGATTGCTACAAAGCTGCTCAACCATAAAAATCTCCACGTTGTAACGAACAATATTCACGTTGCTACTATTCTTTCCGCCAAAGAGGATTTCTCTGTCATTATTGCTGCAGGTGAAGTGCGGTACCGAGATGGCGGAATTATTGGTGAGGCTACGTGCGATTTTATCAGTCAGTTTCGTATGGACTATGGCATTATTGGTATTTCGGGAATAAGTGCAGATGGCGCATTACTCGATTTCGACTTCAGAGAAGTAAAAGTTTCACAGGCCATATTGGAACACACCCAACACGTTATTCTTGCAGCTGACTATAGTAAATTCGAGCGTCGGGCTATGGTAGAGCAGGGGCATATATCTCAAGTAGACTGCCTTGTTTGCGACAAAACTCCTCCACCGGCTATCAGTGACATTATTGAAGAAAACAATATAGCCTTTGTTAAAGCTTGATTACCTACACCTAATACTGCGCTGCTCAGCCTAATAATTTCACTGCTTTATTTTTTCATTCGTTTAAACGGGGTCGTTCTCCTTTATAGCCTGTCATTTAACAAGGCTCCCTCTTCTATTTTACCCTCGTTTTTTCTTGTTCAATCTCGTTTCCTTAACTTTCTTTAATTTCCTTAAATGTTCGTTTGTGTTCGTTTTGTGTTGACATGTTTTCTTTTTGGTTGTCAAATAGCCAACTATATAACGACCATTTGGGGTAACGTATGATTCACAACAAACAATCTGAAAAAACGCTAGACGTTTTAGTCGTAGGCGGCGGTGTAAATGGCGTGGGTGTAGCGCTTGATGCTGCGGGCCGAGGGCTGTCGGTTGCTTTGTGTGAAAAAGGCGACTTAGCTGGTGCGACATCATCTTCAAGCAGTAAGCTCATCCACGGTGGTCTTAGGTACCTAGAGCATTACGAGTTTCGTTTGGTTAAAGAGGCATTAGCTGAACGGGAAGTACTGTTGAAAAAAGCGCCGCACATCATGTGGCCTTTGCGTTTTCGTCTTCCTCATCAAAAGCATCTACGTCCAGCCTGGATGATTCGAATTGGCCTATTCATGTACGATTCATTGGCAAAGCGCAACATGTTGCCTCGCTCGCGCAAGCTTTCAACCACCAGTGAAAGCCCTTTAGTTAGCGATATTTCAACGTGTTTCGAATATTCTGACGGTTGGGTAGATGATGCGCGCCTAGTGGTACTTAACGCGTTAGCTGCCCAGGATCAAGGCGCTCAAATTTATACTCGAACCGAGTGCGTTAAAGCAGAAAAACAAGATAATTTGTGGTGCGTAGAACTTAAAACCGCTGAAGGGAAAACGTTTACAGTTAAGGCGAAGTCGATTGTGAATGCGGCAGGCCCTTGGGCTGTTTCTTTCCTTGATCGCCTAGTAAATGTTAACAACCCTAACGCCATGCGAATGGTGAAAGGTAGTCACATCATTGTACCTAAGCTATACGACACAGATGAGGCCTATATTCTTCAAAACAAAGACGGCCGAATAGTTTTTGTGATCCCTTATGAAGGGGATTTCTCTTTGGTTGGCACGACAGATGAGGACTTTAAAGGTAACCCGTCTGATGCTGCGATTTCAGATGAAGAGGCGGAGTACCTTGTCGATGTGGTTAACCACTACTTTAAAACAAAGATTACCCGAAATGATATCGTGCATTCATACAGTGGCGTGCGCCCTCTTTTAGAGGAAAAGAATGCGTCTGCGCAAGAGCTTACTCGCGACTACAAAGTTGAATTAAAAGGTGAAGCTGGAAAGCCTGTCTTACTTAATATTTTTGGCGGAAAGATAACGACATACCGAAAGCTTGCTGAGCACGCGGTTGATAAACTCGTAACCTGTTTTCCAAAAGCGAAAAAAGCGTGGACGAAAGAAGTGCCGTTACCAGGAGGCGCGTTTGAAGATCAAGCCTCGCTGGTTTCAAAACTAATTAGTGAGTTCCCGTGGCTAGAACAATCTATTGCACAGCGATACGCTCGCCAGTACGGCTTGTTGTGCTATAAGTTTCTAAAAGGCGTAACGTCTGTAAAAGAAATGGGTGAGGATTTTGGTTTCGGCATGTATCGCGCTGAGGTCGACTACCTTATCGATTGTGAATGGGCTTACACAATAGAAGACGTGCTATGGCGAAGAACCAAGCATGGGTTGCGTTTAAATAAAACGCAGCAAGAGGTCTTGGCGCAGTATATTTCCAGTAAAGTTGCCGGTACGACCGACACGGTTGGTGTAACAGCTGCGAGCGCGTAACCTTTTAAAATAACCAAAGCCGTGAAGCTCACTTTTGTGGCTACACGGCCTGATGCTTTTTTAGACAATAGGTCGTCAGGTAGCAAACAGGCCAGTCTCTCTCTAACCTAACCATTATTTACGCGTGTAAGAAACAAGGACGTTATGGCTCACAATCAGATCAGAGAAGTGGTATTTATTCGTCATGGAAAGCCGCTTTCTGCACACAATGAAAAGATAAACTCGGCATGCTACGCAAACTGGGTTCGTCAATATAATAAGTCGCTTCTTGACCCCGCTAGCCACCCTAAAAAGACAGTACCTCTTGAAAATAGCTATATCGTGACAAGTCCGTTGTTAAGAGCCAAGCTCTCTGCTGCATATTACGGCGTAACGGAAGTAAACGAAGAACTGCCTTACTTAAAAGAGATGGATATTCCTTATTATAAACTCCCGTTTACTTTGCGCAGTTGGCATTGGGTAGTACTAAGCCGTGCACTATGGTTTTTAGGGGTTACAGGTCGCTTCGAAAGCTTTAAGTTTGCTAAGCAAAGAGTGAAAAAGCTTGTTTGCCATGTTGAAAAATTGAGTGAAACACATCAAAGAATCGTGCTTTTCGGGCATGGTATGACTAACTATTACGCAGGGAAATTTTTAATAAAAAACGGATGGGAGCTTAAGCAAAAAGATCGCGATTTCTGGGGTGTGACTGTCTTGCAGAAAGTAGAGGCCACTAATGCGAATGCATAGACAGACGACTTTCATTTAAGGATTGTTTATACCGTACTTTATATTTCCTTCAGAATGCCGATAGAATAGCGACGCAGTGTGTATAGCGCTATCTAATATAAGTAAAGGCAGAGGGAACATCGGTGAAAAAAAACAAAGAAAAAATATCTTCCACCGCAAATCTTATTAAAGCCGCAGTGGCCATCTTGTTTGCAATATCTTTAGGTGTTGCTGTTAACGTTTTGCACACGGGGGAAGAAGATACCACAACGACAGCCTTTGCCACTCAGTTAGATACCTTCAAACGTCACGTTGTTTCTTCCCACTGGCAGTGGCGAGTACGTCAACCTACCACCATGATTATGCTTATCCATTACGATGAAAAGGGCAATGAGGTCAACCGAAAACCCGTTCGAATGAATCACGAGGGTTGGCCTACTGCAGACTTATCCGACCCTGGTTGCGAAAAAATATGGAAATCCCTAGTAGCAAGCCCGCTGCGCGTCGACGGTTTTAAAGTTCATGCAAGGTATTATGCTGAACTCGATGAGGGGGAAGACAATTACTGGTGCCGCTATAGCCTAAGTCGAGGCGCTCATTTTGATTACTACCCTGCAACGGGTTCAGTAACGAATCTAAATGAATAATTACATACCGTAAACTGAGTCTATTAATATAAATTTATACTTATGTAGGTGTTTGTTCTACTTAGATAATTAGTCTACTTTTGTGTTAGTGCCATGTAACTGATTGGCGCGTTAAGGTATTGTCGATTATAAGATACTACTGGATATTAACGAACTAAGTAGACATATGCTAACGGGCTTATTCTCTTCGCAAACAAACAAAACAACGCTCACAGTAGGGGTATCGGTGAGTGCCGCTGAGCTGCATGTTGTTGCCATCGATTATGATAATAGCACTGTGTCGCTTAGTTCAGTTTCGTCTGTACCCTTTGACCCACGTCAATCGCTTGATAAACAGGTCAATGATGCATTAACGGCATTTGAAAAAGCGCCCTGTCGCGTATCTGTCGTACTTTCCCAAGATATGTATCACATGGTGCAGGTAGAAAAACCAGATGTACCAGAAGAAGATATTACCACCGCGTTACCGTGGACTTTGGGTGATCTTGTCCCTTATGACGCGAGCAACATTGTTTTAGACTATATTGATTACCCTGTTCAAACCCGTACTGGTGCAAAAAAGATAGATGTATTCGCTGCGGAAAAATCTTCGCTTTCAGCAGTAGTCGAGAGTATGTCTAAGAAGAAAGGGCAAACCTTAACCCATATTCACACCAAAGAAGTGTTAGCGACTGAAATGGTGCCCGACGACGACTATGCACGCTTACTCATAATACAAGAATCTAACAGCGAACCGTTTTTGATGATCGTCCGCTCTCGTGCAATATGGTTATCGCGACGTCTACGAGGGTTTGTAAATAAGGCAAACGGTAACGCAGACTTGTCACAGCTAAGCGATACACTTGGCTTAGAAATTCAGCGTTCAATGGACTTTTATGAGTCTCAGTTGAAACAGCCACCTTTGAAAGAAATCCTATTTAAAACACAGTTTGATTGTATGCCAGTGATAGAGCGCTTAAAACCGTTTCAACCGGCAGCGATGAATGCCTTTTCGCCTGAACTTGATTTGTCTGATGTGGTTGACCCTTCGTGTCACTTTGCGCTGGCTAGTGCCCTTGTTGCAGCGAGGGAAGCGCAGTGAAAAGAACGATAAACCTTTACCACCCATCACTTCAGCCTCAAAAAGAGCGACTCCCCCTCGCAAAAGTACTTTGGGTTAATAGCGTTGCCTTTGCCGTAATGCTTACAGCTGTGGTTTTGCTCAACGTAATTTTAAGTGGCAAGCAGGAAACGCTAAAGCATCAGACGGCGGCGGTGAGTCGAATAAATGACGAAATAAAAGCGTTAACCGCTGCACTTGAGAAGAAACGAGATACCAAAAACTTACAGCAGCAGTTAGCGCGGGTAAATACCAAAATAGAAAACAGAAAGCAGCTACTGGCCTACCTTGAAAGTGGAGAGCTTTCCTTCGATGCAACAAAATACGGTGAAGTGATGGATGATTTAGCGAACTATCACAACCAAAACCTATGGTTAACCCGCATTGATATAGATACGCAGAAAATTCGCCTATCTGGGCAAACAATAGCGCCTTCATCAATACCCCAGTGGCTTAAAAAGTTACAGCAGTCTCCTTTTTTTCAAGGTAAAGCCTTTTCATCGGTGAAATTTGATGAAGTGGAAGACACCGACAACGTAAAACAATTTTTAATTTCTACCGACTTTGAAGGAGAGGATGATGAGCCAGTACCAACAACTCTCTGAAAAGTTTTCGGCCCTTGAGGGGAGAGAAAAGCAGCTTATTTTATGGGTGAGTTTTGGCCTCATCGTATATCTGTTCTTCTGGTTTGGTATTTCGCCCGCGCTTGACGATTTATCAACAGCCGACAAAGCAGTGAAAAGAAAAAGCAGTGAGTACAACGCCTTGGTTATTCAACGAGATGCCGTTCAACAGGCGCTTTCTATCGATTACACGCAGCGCACCCAGCAAGAGCTGGATAGCGCAAGAAAAGCCTTACTTGCGATAGATGAAGAGCTACTTTCATTGAACGAAGGGTTCGTGGCAGCAGACAGAATGCCGGAACTACTGATGACGCTATTAAACGAAGAAAACAACGTGCGTTTGGTTAATTTCAACGTTGAGCCTACTCAAATCGTTCGCTTTGGCGAGGGAGAGTCGCAAAGCACGCCGTTTTATCGTCATAACATGCGCTTAATTATTGAAGGTAGTTATTTTGACCTACGCGGCTATTTAGCGCGTCTTCAAGCGTCGCCAGAAAAGGTGATAGTAACTGACTTTGCTTACCACGTTGCACAATACCCAAACGCTACATTGGCGCTTGGTCTGGCAACGGTTAGCAATAACGAAACCTTTATTTCGCTGTAAGGAGTTATGGTGAAGCTATTTAAAATTGTAGTTGCAGCGTTAGCGATAGTCAGTGTGACCCTGCCAACCGCATCAGGGGCGGTAGACCCAACCAAACCGGCGGTTTCAAAGGCTTCTATGCCTGGCGATAAAAATACTATTGCGGGCGAGTTAACGCTTCAATCTATTTTTAAACGCAGTACAGGCTATAGCGCCATTATTTCGGGAAAGTCCTACCGAGTTGGCGACACGCTTGACGAGTACACCATTTCGAAAATTAATCCTAAAAATGTGGTTATCACTGACGGACGTCAGCAACAGACACTAAGAATGTATGCATATGAAATTAAAAAGTAGTCTCACTTTACACGCATTTGTTTTGACAGCGGCGCTTGTAGTAAGTGGTTGTCAAACTTACGGTGTTGGCGAGGAAGTGAAACCTCATATACGTGACGAGTTAAACCGCTCGCAAAATAAGCCCACCGGTGTGCCAACGCCTCCACCTCAGCTTAATCAGGAATTGTTGTCGGAAGTTGCTCGTTATCAAGCGCTTCCAGCACCAACATCGCAAAAAACCTTTGCAGTGTCAGCGAATAACGTAGACGTGCGCCCCTTCTTTGATGCGTTAGTGGAAGATACACCCTACAGCGTAGCGGTTCACCCTGCGGTATCTGGTCAAATTAGCCTAACGCTAAAAGAGGTTGCCCTTGACGATGTATTAACCATTATTTCGAGAATGTATCCGCTAGATGTCTTCTTAGAAGGCAAGGTTATTCAAGTTATGCCGTCTCAATTAAAAACAGAGTCTATTCCGGTTAACTTTTTAATGATCAAACGGTTTGGTGTATCAAACGTTAGCGTTATCGCTGGTGGCGTAAGCGAACAAGACCAAAATAACGGCGGCAATAATGGCGGTGTCAACGGTAACAATAATATAAGCGGTAACTCATTAGGTGGACAAGGCGGTATTGGCGGTCAAGGTGGGCTTGGTGGCAACAATATTCAGCAGCTTAATGGCTCTAACATACAAACCACCAGTGAAAACGACTTTTGGAGCGATTTAAAAGAAGCGCTTAAAGTACTGGTTTCACCCACCGAAGGTCGCCAAGTTGTGGTTTCTCCGCAGGCGGGGCTTGTTACCATACGCGCCTTGCCAAGTGAAATTGCGGTAGTGAAAGACTTTTTAAATCAAAGCCAAGAAAGCTTACAGCGCCAAGTGGTGTTAGAAGCGCGCATTATCGAAGTTACACTTAATGATGGTTATCAACAAGGCGTGCGCTGGGACCGAATTGCTAGCGGCCTAACTGGCAGCGTAAACTTTGGTTTTAGCGGTGGCGCACTGGCGTCTAATTTCGCCGCGAACACCGCTGCAGGCATTGACCCTGCAATCAATGCAGTTAATGCCATTGGTAACACCATTTCTACTGATATTGGCGGGGTCTCTACGTTGCGTATTTCCCGTGGTGACTTCGACGGTGTTATAAACATGCTGCAAACCCAGGGTGATGTGCAGATGTTGAGCAACCCTAGGGTCACGGTAACAAACAACCAAAAAGCAGTGATTAAAGTAGGGCAAGATGAGTATTTTGTTACTGACGTTTCTACCAGCGAAGATCAGAGCACAACGAGCACTGAGAACGAAAACGATATTGAGCTTACCCCTTTCTTTTCAGGTATCGCACTTGATGTAACACCGCAAATAGATAGAAGCGGCTCGGTCATCCTGCACGTTCATCCGTCAGTGACGGAAACGGCAGAGCAAACTAAAGTGATTCAAGTGGGCGACCAGCAAATTTTACTGCCCCTTGCACAAAGTAATATTCGCGAGTCAGATACAGTAATTCGTGCCCGCGATGGAGAGATAGTGGTTATCGGTGGGTTAATGGAAACCGTTACCAGCGAGCAAGAATCTAAAACGCCTTTATTAGGCGACATTCCTTTTATTGGTAATGCCTTTAAGAACAAAGCGAAAACTCAAAGTAAGCGCGAATTGGTTATATTAATTCGCCCTTCTGTAGTACAGCCCGACACCTGGGAAAAGCAGCGCCTTCGCACCCAGTCGTTACTTGATCAATGGTATAGAAACTAACCATGTACCAGGGCTTTTTTCACTTTACCGAGATGCCGTTTTCGCTTACCCCGAATACGGACTTCTTCTGTGCGCTAGCGCCGCACAATGAAGCATTGAAAGTCATTTTGTCGGCGTTGAGTATGTCTGAAGGCTTTATCAAAGTAACCGGTGAAGTTGGTACGGGTAAAACCCTACTGTGCCGTAAGTTAATCAACCACCTTTCTGACAAATTTGTGGCTTGCTATTTACCCAACCCTTACCTATCACCAGATGAGCTTCGCTTAGCGTTTGCAAAAGAGCTCGGTATTGATGTCGATACTACAGGCGATATTCGGGGCTTGCACAGCGCCATAGAGGCCAAGCTTTTAACCCTTAAAAAAGAGGGCCGACAGGCGGTGCTGATCATTGATGAAGCACAGTCGCTAAGTTGGGACGCCCTAGAAATGCTTCGGCTGTTTAGTAATCTCGAAACGGAAAAAAGCAAGCTGCTTCAAATTGTTTTATTTGGTCAACCTGAACTTGACGATAACTTAAATAACCCAAAAGTGAGGCAAATTCGCCAGCGTATTAGTTTTTCATATAGGTTACGCACCATGACTTCTGCTGAGGTTGATTATTACATTGGCCATAGGTTGACCACGGCAGGGGGGAGCGAACACTTAATCTCCAAAGGCTTGCGTGCCTTTGTTGCTTTGGCTACTAAAGGTACGCCAAGATTGGTTAATATTGTGTCTCACAAAATCCTTCTTCGCGCTTATGGTCAGGGTAAAGCTTCAGCGAACTGGGCGCATACGGTTAGCGCCGTATTAGATACCGACGATTGCAAGCGCCGTCTTGTACCGAGGCAAAGCATTATTATTTTGTCGCTTGGCGTAGTCGCCGCGCTGGGTATGCTTCACGTATACGGGGCGGCTAGCCTATGAGTATCTTAAATGACACGTTAAAGTCATTGGACAAGCGCAATCAAAGCGAAGACTTTGGTTTACCTCCTACGGTTCACCTCGCACAACGACCTCTTTGGCCGAAAATTTTCATCGGCATCGCAATTATTGCCTTATTAGGCTGGTTTGTATTAAGCGCTGTGCTTAGTAACCGTGATGACGGTACTACTGTCAGCAGTACAGAGGCAGATAAATCAGCCGCTCAAGCGCCGGATTCAACGCTAACAAAAACCGAGCGTGTGCCGGGGCTCACCCAAACCGGTAAATCGGCAGGATCCGACGAACAAGCGGAAGGCCAAACCGGCACTACAGGCCTTGAAGCCAATGATGAATTTGAGGGGATGCGGTCAAGCCCCTTATCAGAAAACGATATGGCCCTTCAAAACTCGCCTACCGATGTGGCGGCGCTCGTCACTAATAGCGTTGATGAGACGCGAGAAGACGATGAAGCGCAGTACCGAGTGGGCGCTTCAGATAGTAGGAAAGATACACCAATCGAAACAATACCAGTTAAAGCAACGCCAGCCGAATCTGCACCAGACGAGGCAGCACCGGCCGAGACAGGCGCGGCAGAAACAATGTTAACTGAAACAAAGTCAGCTGAAATAATATCGCGACCGCCTGTGGTAGAAGTGGCGCCTAAAACCCCTCAGCAGCAAAGTGCAGTGCACTTAGAGGCTGGCTTAAAGGCTTATAACTTTGGCATGTATGGTGAAGCGCAGAAAAGCTTCACCCTGGCACTTTCTACCCACCCTGAAAATGACGAAGCCCGTAAACAGCTGGCGGCACTTTACTTTGGGCAGAACAATAGCCTACAAGCGCTGCAAGTTCTGTCTGAGGGAGTGATGCTTTCGCCTCAGAGCTTAATGTGGCGGGAATTGATGGCGAAAATTTTGATGCAAGAAAGCCGTTTTGAAGAAGTGCTAAACCTTATGCCAGACAGCTTAGACGCCAAAGCGTTAGCTGAAGGACGCGCCGATTACTTAATTATAAAGGGCACGTCAGCCCAGACCATTAACAAACCAGCACAAGCGGTGTCGGCATTCAGTGCCATGACATCGCTACAGCCCAATAACGCGAAATGGTGGCTGGCGTTAGGGGTTAATTACGATGCGTTAGCAGACGAGCGGCTAGCAATATCGTCTTATTCCAGAGCGCTTGCCATAGGCGGTCTTTCTTCTGCGTCAGCGAAATATGCTAGCTCGCGTCTCACCGAATTACAGGAGCAACCTTAATGCAACCTCGATTAAAGATGCGCCTTGGCGATTTATTAGTCCATGAAAATATTGTTACCAGCGAACAGCTTGATAGCGCATTATCGGCTCAGCGTTCATCAGGCCGAAAGCTCGGTGATACCCTTATCGACTTGGGGTTCATTAGCGAACCTCAACTGCTTCGTTTTCTTGCACAACAGCTCAACATTCCATTTTTAGATATTACACAACGCCGTATCGACCCTGAACAAGCGCAGCTTATTCCTGAAGCCTATGCAAGGCGCTACCGCGCGCTGGTGCTCGAGGCTGATGATGAGGAAGTATTGCTAGGAATGAGCGACCCTACCGATTTAGGAGGCCTTGACCAGCTGGGACCTTTAGTTGCACCTCGCCATATTGAGCTGGCAATTGTGCAGGAAAATCAAATGCTCGAGGCTTTTGATTCAGTATACCGCCGTACCCAGGATATAGCGTCATTTGCAGAAAAGTTAGGTGAAGAGTACGCCGATGAAGCCGACTTTGAACTCTCTGCCTTAGACGATACCACTTCAGATGCCACCGTAGTAAAGCTACTTCATTCTATTTTTGAGGATGCGGTTCAGGTGCGAGCATCAGATATTCATATAGAGCCAGATGAAAAAATTCTTCGTATTCGCCAACGTGTTGATGGGGTGTTACAGGAAAATACATTAAACCAAGTAAAGATTGCTTCGGCACTAGTACTTAGATTAAAGCTGATGTCGGGCTTAGATATCTCTGAAAAGCGCATACCGCAAGACGGCCGCTTCAATATCAAGGTAAAAGGCCACGTCCTCGATGTGCGTGTATCCACCATGCCGGTGGCAAATGGTGAAGCTGTAGTGATGCGTTTGCTAGACCAGTCTGCGGGCCTGTTAACGTTAGACCAAACGGGAATGCCCGATGTTATGGCGGAAAAGTTTCGCGCCGCTATCAACCGCCCTCACGGCATGATATTGGTAACCGGGCCAACAGGGTCAGGTAAAACGACAACCTTGTACGGCGCACTAAGCGAGCTTAACAAACCTGATTTGAAAATTATTACCGCTGAAGACCCCATTGAATACCGCTTACCTCGCATTAATCAAGTTCAGGTGAACAGCAAAATCGGCTTAGACTTCGCGGCTATTTTGCGTACCACACTTCGTCAAGACCCCGACATTATCATGGTGGGGGAAATGCGTGACCAAGAAACCGTTGAAATTGGATTAAGAGGCGCGTTAACGGGCCACTTAGTATTGAGTACGCTTCACACCAATGACTCTGTAACCAGTGCTATTCGTCTTATTGATATGGGAGCGGCGCCCTATCTTGTGGCTACGTCGTTACGTGGTGTGTTAGCACAGCGACTTGTGCGTAGAGTGTGTGAGAACTGCAAGCAAGAAAAATTGCCTTCTGCGCAAGAACAAGCCTGGGTTGGCTTTTTAAAACCTGAACTTACAAACGCTAGTTTTTACAAGGGGCGAGGCTGTAACAGCTGTAATCATACCGGTTACAAAGGACGTATTGGTGTCTTTGAGTTCTTAGAAATGAATGAAGATATGATGGAAGCGCTGCGCGACGACAATACGCAGGGTTTTGTTGATGCAACAAAGGCAAACAAAGACTTTGTTCCGCTGTCTCATATGGCGCTAGATTATGCGGCAGAAGGCAAAACTTCTTTAGACGAAGTTTTCAAAGTGGCTGAGTTTGTACCAGAGGTGGTGAACCACTAATGCCTCAGTTTAGTTACGCGGGTAAGTCGGCACAGGGCGGGCCTTTAAAAGGCATAATTGAAGCTGCGTCAGCGCAAGCCGCGGCGCAAGCCTTACTGTCGCAAAACATCGTACCCATCTCGATTGAAGAAACAAAAAAAGTATCGGGTACGAACAACAGTAGTGGATTTGATATTGGGAGCTTGTTGGAGCAAAAGGTAGGGTTAGATGAAATGATCATCTTTTCTCGCCAAATGTATTCGTTGCTGAAAGCGGGTATTCCTATCATTCGGGCTATAAAAGGGCTAAGTGAAAATGCCTCTCACAAACGCTTCCAAGAAATTCTTAAAGATATTGCCGACCAGCTAGAGCAAGGACGAAGCTTATCTTCGGCTATGGTTAAGTACGAAAAAGTGTTTACACGCTTAACCATCTCAGTGGTGGTTGTGGGCGAGAACACGGGTAAATTAGACGATGTATTTTTGCAGCTGGCACTGTATTTCGAACGCGAGCAAGAAACCCGAAAGCGCATAAAGTCTGCTTTGCGTTATCCCACCTTCGTGTTAATCGCACTTGCCATCGCTATGTTTATTTTAAACCTGTTTGTGGTGCCTGTATTTACGCAAATGTTTGAGCGCTTTGACACCGAGCTTCCCATAATGACCCGCGTATTAATCGGAACCTCAAACTTTTTCGTTAACTATTGGTGGCTAATTTTAATCGTATTAATCGCAACAATTATCTCTGCTAAACAATACGTTAACTCGACTAATGGACGACTCAAATGGGACAAATTTAAACTAAAGTTGCCTGTTGTAGGCAGCATTATTGAGCGATCATTATTAGCTAGATATAGCCGAAGTTTTTCAATGATCTTGCGTGCAGGTGTGCCTTTAACCGCTGGGCTGTCATTAACCGCCGATGCCGTTGATAACGCTCACATGCAGATGCGGATTAAAGCAATGCGTCAAGGCATAGAAAAAGGCGATAGTTTGTTACGCGTTTCGAAAAATAGCGAACTGTTTTCTACACTTGTATTACAGATGATTGCAGTGGGCGAGGAAACGGGGCGTTTAGAGCAGCTTTTAGAAGAAAGCGCCGATTATTATGAACGCGAGGTCGACTTCGACCTGAAAAGTTTAACGGCCAAGATAGAGCCCATATTGATAGGGTTTGTTGCGGTAATGGTGTTGATACTGGCGCTTGGCATATTTACACCTATGTGGAACATGATGTCGGCGGTAAAAGGCGGCTAAGTGTGCGCGATTATTACTGGGGAATAAAGTGGCTGGCGCCAAAACAGGGTTATTGAACTTTATTGTGATTGGCATGCTGCTGACTGTTGTTTCTGCATCGGTTGTATATCACGCGACCCCCGTTATTGAAGAAGCTGAAAAAGTTAACAAAGAAAACGCCGTTGCCCAGTTTCAACGCGTGATTATGTTGGCAAGGGCGCAGTGGATAAAGACCAAACAACAAACGGTGTTGATCTACGAAACTGAGTTTGATGCTAGCGGCAATATAAGACAGCACAAAGACGTTGCGGCCGAGTTGTTCGTTAACCGAAAAGGATGGCCTGAAGGCCTTAAAGAAGGTCAGGGAAAGGCCTGTGAATATTTATACACGTTGGCAACGTTAAGAGAGGCCGATGTGTCATCCGAAATATCGGTTAGCGATAGATACGCGAATGGATATTTGCAATGTGTATTTCGCATTCAAGACAAAATTTGGTTTGAGTATAACGCTGGTAGCGGCGTTGTGAGGGAAGTAAACAGGTAACTAAGCGTTGGAACAATACGCTTATTTTGTAACTTAGGAGATGGTATGAACACCAAACAGCAAGGCTTTACGCTTATTGAGCTTATCATTGTTGTCATTATTTTAGGCTTGCTTGCGGCAACTGCTTTACCGCGCTTTATCGACGTTACTGATGAAGCCCGTGAAGCCAGTGTAGAAGGTGTTGCGGGTGGCTTCGCTGCTGCCGTTGGCCTTGTAAGAGCACAATGGGAAGTAGAAGGTCGACCAAGCGGCAATAACGGGAATGGTAACGGTACGGTTGTCACCTATGACCAAACTCAAGTTGGAGTTGATGGCACCATTGGATACCCAACAGGTAGCCCAACAGGCAACACGCTTATTTCGACAGTGAATGCGACTGAATGTAAAAACGTGTTTGACCTTATTCTTCAGTCATCACCAACCAATACTACGTCAACTAATGACGCGGTGGTCGCAGATTTCAGATATGCAGTGCGCGAAGACGATTCGGGAACAAATGCGCTTTGCGTTTACTATCTTGTCGAGTCTATGGGCTTACCCAATACTTCTGCCCCCGCAGACGGTACGCCCGACGGCACCAGCTTCGATGGTTTCACTTACAACCCTGCCACTGGCCAGGTTACTGTTTTTTAATTAATACTCAGGAAGTCTAATTATGCAAAAAGTTTCAACACAAAAGGGTTTTACCCTAATCGAGTTAATCATCGTTATTGTCCTGCTGGGTATCCTTGCGGTAACCGCGGCACCTAAGTTTTTAAACCTTCAAGATGATGCACGTGATTCTGTATTACAGGGTATCGCTGGGTCTTTGGAGTCTGCTTCATCTGTCATCTATGGGAAAGCGCTTATTGAAGATCAAGCGGGGGCGACTGGTTTTGTCGATCTGAATGGAAACGGCGCAAACGATGCTTCAACAGATGTGACAACTGTTAATGGGTATCCAGATGGTGATAATGCTGCGAATTTCACAAAGCTACTAGACTTACCCGATGAATACTTAGTCTCAACTAATGGCACCGACACTGCATTTATTTACTACACAGGGTATGGTGACTATTCGGTTGTTGCAAACGCTCCTGATACAGCGGGCGATAAATGTTCGGTACAATATGTCAATGCAGGCGCGGGCGAGCGCCCTACAATTACTGTAAACACGTGTGTAGAGTAATGTGAAGAAAAGCGGTTTTACATTAGTAGAACTCATCATAACCATCTTGGTTATTGGGGTGCTGGCGGTAACCGCCGCACCTCGCTTTCTTGGTAGCGACACCGAAGAGGCTATTGCCCTTCGCGACCGAACCCTTCAATTTGTACGCAATATGCAGCTTCGCGCCATGCAAAACGTACAAGACACTAGTTGTGTGAAAATAACGAGCACAGTTATTGCACCGCCCGCTGGGCACGACTGTGCAAATGCCCTATCTACCGCCTTCGATAGTGATCAAGTTGTCAACGCATCCAGCACCGATTTTACGTTTCAAACGGCGGATGAGAACGGCGATAGTTTTTCTCAAATCCAGTTTGACGGCTTTGGCCGCCCACGAAATGTTGCCTGCGCCACTACCTGCAAAATTCAAATAAGCTCTTTTGCTATGTGCCTTCAAAATGAAGGGGCAATTTATGCGTGCTAGCGCAATGTTTCCTACGAGCAAAAAACAAAGTGAAGGCTTTACTTTATTAGAGCTAGTAATTGGTATTGTTGTATTCACTATCAGCTTAACAATAGTGCTGTCGCTTATTGTTCCGCAAGCTGAACAAACCGCAGAGCCATTTCGCCAAGTAAAAGCCGCTAAATTAGGGCAGTCTTTAATGAACGATATCTTAAGCCGCTCTTTTGATGAAAATAGCGACCGAAGCCCGCCGTTTGAAACCTGCAATACCAAAGGAAATTGCTCAACAGCACTTGGCCCAGAAGAGGCGAGTGAGGACGAGTTTGATGACGTAGACGACTACAATGGTTACACCGTCAGCAATGTGGGCGGTAACTACAACAATTTTGGTTTTGCGGTAACGGTAGATTACGACAGTGATTTAGATGACAGCACGCCCACTGATGGACAATTATTCAAGCGCATTGATATAGCAGTTACCGCACCAGATGGCCAAGTTTATAATTTCAGCGCTTATCGAGGGAGCTATTAATGTCTCCACGAAAAGCGCTACGCCAAGGCGGTTTTACGCTAATAGAACTTATTTTAGTGATCACAATTTTAGGCGTGATCAGCGTATCTGTAGCGCAAGTGGTCTCTTTAAGTGCGCAAATCTATATAACGGGCGCAGAGCGTACTCGCCTTGTTTCTGATGCGCGGTTTATTATACTGCGCCTAGAAAAAGAGCTGCGTAATGTGGTGCCAAATTCAGTGTCATTTGACGCCAGTTTAGGGTGTCTTTCCTATTACCCCATCAAAGAAAGCGGCACCTATGTGGGCGATGCGTTTAATAACCCGATACATGTTGTGGTATTTAACAGTCAATTAAGCGAAGACGACACCTTGGTTATATACCCGACCAACCCACAAAGCGTAAACGACAATGGGCGTAATATCGACGCTATTGCAGATGCCGCTTCAGACCCTACTAGCGACAACCAGTATGACCTAACGCTAAGTGCGGCCAATACCCAATCATCCCCGGGTAAACGCTTTTTCGTCCCTGAAGCGCAAGTGACGGTATGTAGAACATCATCGGCACAAGGTGAGCGATTAATAAGAACGCAAGATGGCGTATCAGGAATTATCGGAGCAAACGTGATTTCATGGAGCGCGAACGTTATTACAGCGGGCTTACGTCAAAACGGCTTAATTGAGCTTCAAATGACGCTACAAAGCAGCGATGAAGAGCAAATATCGGTTGTACACGAGGTTCACTTTCCCAATGTGCCATAGCAAGGAACACAGTGTAATAAAGCTAAGTAGCGGGCCTCGCTTAGTAGGGATGCCAAGCTCACTTGCCCGCCAGCGCGGGGCTACAACCATAGTGGCTATCATTATCAGTATTGTACTTTTAGGTCTTGGCATTGCGCTGTCTAACCAAATTTCATCCAATATTCGGCAACAGTCCATCGAGTACTATGGGGCTCGCGCTTACTTAGCGGCGCAAAGCGGGATGGAAGTGGCAATTTCTAGGCTAATTAATGGTAATAATCCAGCGTGTTCAGCCATTACTCAGCCAGTAACTATCAGTGCAGCAAATGTGCAGAATTGTGCGATTACGCTATCTTGTGAGGTGGAAACCGAAGTGCAAGAGCCTGAAGTTGCCGCCGGTGAAATTAGAGTTTATGCATTGGCATCACAAGCGCAGTGCAGTATAGGGCAGCTTGAAACATCGAAGCGCGTTCTTGTTGAAGTGAGGCAGGAAGAATAATGACATACCGTAAATCTCTTGTTCGAGCCCTATTTATTGGAGTGCTCTCTGTATTAGCGCTGCCCGCGCTAGCCGTTCCCCAAATTGAAGGCCGATTTATTGAGCTTCAAAATACCTACAATAAAGCCGAGTGGACAACCATAAGCTTTTCGCAAGTATACGATGAGCCGCCCGCGGTATTTATGCTTTCAACAAATCAAGGTTCGAACCCTGCCATCGTTAAAATTCGCAACGTTACCAGAACCGGTTTTGAAGCCCTGCCGCTTGAGCCCTCTGGTGAAGACGGCCCTCATATCACCATGGGGGGGCATTATTTAGCAATTGCCTATGGCATTCACGAGTTTCCTGATGGCGACATTGTTGAAGTAGGCAAAATGGAATTAGATGCCGATACTATCCAAGCTTCAACCAACTCCCCGTGGTACGCACCAACCGGGCCCTTACTGCCAGGAACGGAAGATACTCGATATGCACAAGTGCCGCTGCAAACAGATTTTGGTGAGCAACCGGTTTTCTTTCACTCTATTCAAACCGTTAATAATCAAGTTGATGTGAATGGAAAGAAGCCGCCCAATGAACATTTACTGCCATTTCTAACCATTGCAGCTAAATATGAAGCGCCGTCATATTATATCGCCTTTGAAGCATCGGAAACAGACTATGAGCCCGTAACGCGCACCGAAACGGTTGCCTATATGGCCACTACAGAAGGGTTCGACCGCAGTTTCTTCGATGACAACGGTGTAGAGGTGGTCTGGGAGGCCGACTTTGCAGATGTGCGTATTCAGGGGTGGGACGATGGCTGTTTCCAAAACAACTTTAAAAACAAATATGATCAAACGCCATTAGTTGCTGCAAGTAAAATTAGCCGCAATGGGGCAGATGGCGGTTGGCTACGCAGTTGTAAAGTGAATAAAAATAGATTGGGTCTTCGTGTAGATGAAGACAGAAGCCTAGATTCTGAACGAAATCACACGGAAGAAGACGCCAGTATTCTGGCGATGACGTCAGAGTTTGTATTTAGTGGTGAAGTGCCAAGCTGCGATGTGGCGTTCCCGGGAGCAGTGGCTGCATTTGGCGGTGCGCCTATAAACCTTCCGGCCAATAGCCGCATTATTGATGAAAACAGCGGCGTGCTTAGTGCAACACAATTAATACCTGGAGGTACACCGGGCACAGCGGATTACCCTAAATGTGGAGAGCCAGGTGTCGACTGTACCGTAAATAACACAGACTCACTCACCGAGTCACAATCTAGAGCCATACCGACCATCACGATTGACGATAGCGGCCCAGAAATAGCTGCGGGTAATTTGGCCGGCGATTACTACTTTAATCGGCAGAATGTGCTGATGGCCGCGGGAAATTATAACGTTGTCGCACCCACACGAATTTACGTTTCCGACCCGGGCACTAATCCAGCAGGCCAGCCAACACGTTTCGTTATGGCCAATGCTAATGTCACCGTTGCCGATGGTGCTTATTTAGCGATTTATGTAGACGGTGACGTGGTTATTGATGGCTCAAACCCCAGAGCGTTAGTGATTGCTAAAGGAACGGTGACATTTGCTAATGTTGGTGATGAAACCCTCATTGGTCGTTTCAATGCGGGAGGGGGCATTGAGTCTGTTTCTTCAACAACGGCAAGTTTCCCTGCACCTTTAAGGGTAACTGCAAACAGTGTACCGAACAATATACCGGGTATATGCGGACGCGAGGTAATCGAAGTACTAAATCACTATCGCTACGAACTAGCGGATAACAAAGGCAGTAGTTGTGCGGCGAAAGAGATCACGCTTAAAGCCTGTGCAGATGTAAATTGCGACCTCATTTACTCTCAGCCGTCTACGGTTAGTCTATCTCCTCAAAATAGCAATAATTTTGAGTGGAGCGGAAGCGATGTCGTCTCGTTTACAGGGCAAATTTCGTTAGCATTAGACAGCTTGAAAGGGAACGATACAAAACTCGCAACGTTAGGTGAAACGCCATCGTCCCAACTACGCTGTTTCATTGGCGGAAAAGATGTCGGTATCGAAGGCTGCAAAATTAATTTTGAAGACGACGGTTTAGTATTTAAAAACCTCACAGACAACAACACCACTATTGTAACCCAGCTATCGGGCAAACCATCAGATCAAGGCTTTAATAGTAAGACCTATGCTGTCGAGGCCTGCGGTAATTCAGAATTTTTAAAAAACAAAATCGTCGATGTCGACCTGAACTATAGCTGTTCAAGCTCTAGCAACTGCTCGAACAAGCTAGCGTTGTCTAATAATAACAATACGTACGAGCTTGGACTAACGCCAGAAACCGTTGCGCTTCAGTTCGATGGGAACTCTCGCGCTGAGTTTTCAGTGCAGTATCCAGACGCGGGTGAACTATCGTTATCAGGTACCATCACTGACAGAACCGGGATTTCAGGGTCGTCTAATATTTTCAAAGTGCGCCCCTTTGGTTTTGCGATGGACATTCTTGATGACAGCGGAACAAGTACAAACCTCAACGGGTATGCTAACAGTGCCAATGGCACCTTGCTTACACGTACCGGCGAAGACTTTGTGGTTGGGTTGCGCACAGTACAGTGGGTTGACGGTGAAGACAGCAACAACGATGGTGTTCCCGACAACTTTGACGACTTGGCCAATAACAATACCGCAGAGCATTTCACAGGCACGGTAACCTTAGCGCCGCAGCAACGCCTGCCTGCGGGCGGCACAACGGGCGCGTTAAGCACATCAAGGGTGCTGTTTGATGACGAAGGGAAGGTGAATGTTAGCCTTAATTACGACGAAGTTGGCACCATTTCGATTAACGCACAAAGCACCTATCTCACAGACACAACCGTATTAGGCCAAGTTAACAACGTGGGGCGTTTTGCGCCTTCTAATTTTGCGCTTTCAGGCTCAGTAGATGCGGCGTGCACGGCTAGTGGTGCTTTCACCTATTTTGACCAGCCACTCGCTGATGTGAGTTTTTCGCTTAATGCGCTTAACCATAACGGCAGTCGCACGGTGAATTATTATGATGGCTTCGACAAACTGACGAATTTAAGTTTGCAGGTGGAGCATTTAGGCAGTCTATTGAACCGGTTAGCAAACACCAGTCCTATCACATGGCCGCAAAACGCGAGCGCTGGGCAAATTAGCTATGCAGATTCAGATATTGCGTTTAGCCGGCTGAGCGGCGCAACACTAGACGGCGCTTATTTAGATGCCAACATCGTTTTAGTCGCCCAGAGCAGTCAACTCGACGGTGCCAATTTTAACGGGTTAACGTGCTCAGGTACCTGCGTGGCTGATATTGGCGGAGCGGTAAGTTTCGCCTACGGCAGAGCAACGCTTATCAACAATTATGGCGGTGCTGATGAAGCATTGTTGCTACCTATGCGTACCCAATATTGGGATGGGAATAACTGGCGTATAAACAGCTATGACAGCTGCACAGGCTTTGAACACGATAACATCAATGACAATTCAGGTGAGCTGGTATCGTCAGAAAACGGCAACCTCAGCGAGGGCGCCTATGAGGTGGGTACGGGAATGCGCGTGTCATCACCTAATGGGGCAGGGAATTACCCGGTAACTTATACGCCAGATGCATGGCTATTGTGGGACTGGGACGGTGACGGGCAGGCTGATAACCCACCAAGTGCTACGTTAACCTACGGTGTGTATAGAGGTAACGACAATATCATTTATAAACGCGAGCAAATTAACAATGAATAAGCGCGCTAAACCTCTATGTGTTTTGAACCTTCTGTTTTCTATGCGGTCACTATGTGGGTCTAACGTAGTAACCAATGGATAAACGCGTATGCGGTATCGCTTTATAGGGTAAGTACTAACTTCGCTCTTCAATAAAGTAGTTATTTTGGCTCTAAGTTGCAGCATTACTTGCCCAAAATTGCCCCCATTGTTAAAGTGTGCGAATAAATATCGACTTCACGTTAAAGCGTCGCCATCTCACCTTTGCAAATACGCGTTAACACAGAAACAGGAATACACTCTTCATGTTTAAAAAGCTTCGAGGCATGTTCTCTAATGATCTGTCCATCGACCTCGGAACAGCTAATACGCTGATTTATGTAAAAGACCAAGGTATTGTTCTAAACGAACCTTCAGTAGTGGCTATTCGGCAAGAGCGCGCAGCGGGCCCTAAAAGCGTTGCAGCTGTGGGTGCGGAAGCTAAGCGTATGCTTGGTCGTACACCGGGTAATATCCGTGCTATTCGCCCCATGAAAGACGGTGTTATTGCCGACTTTTATGTTACCGAAAAAATGCTTCAGCACTTTATCAAACAGGTTCACGATAATAACTTCTTACGTCCAAGCCCTCGCGTTTTGGTCTGTGTTCCTTGTGGTTCAACCCAAGTCGAACGTCGCGCGATTAAAGAGTCTGCACTAGGTGCAGGCGCGCGAGAAGTCTTCCTTATCGACGAGCCTATGGCTGCGGCAATCGGTGCGGGCTTACCAGTGTCTGAAGCGCAAGGCTCTATGGTTGTTGATATCGGTGGTGGTACTACCGAAGTTGCTATCATCTCACTAAACGGCGTGGTGTACTCATCTTCGGTTCGTATTGGTGGTGATAAATTTGATGAAGCTATCATCAACTATATTCGCCGTAACTTTGGTTCACTGATTGGTGAAGCAACCGCCGAGCGTATTAAGCATGAAATTGGTGCTGCTTACCCAGGTGAAGAAGTTCGCGAAATTGAAGTGCGCGGTCGTAACCTTGCAGAAGGTGTACCACGTGGCTTTACGCTAAATTCCAATGAAATTCTTGAAGCCCTGCAAGAGCCGCTTACCGGTATTGTTTCGGCCGTTATGGTGGCGCTTGAACAGTCTCCACCTGAACTTGCCTCTGATATCTCAGAGCGCGGTATGGTGCTTACTGGCGGTGGCGCATTACTTAAAGACTTAGACCGACTACTCATGGAAGAAACGGGCATTCCAGTGGTTATCGCTGATGATCCGTTAACCTGTGTAGCACGCGGCGGTGGTAAGGCATTCGACATGATTGACCTTCACGGTGGCGACCTGTTTAGCTACGAATAAACAGGAAAGGCAACCGTAAGGTTGCCTTATTTGTATCATGGATACTATTTTTACTCGCGGTCCTTCCTTAAATATCAGACTTACGCTGGCCCTTGTGTTGTCAGTAACGCTGATATTTGTCGATCACAAAATGGACGGGTTCAAATCTACGCGAGTGTATCTAAACTCTTTAATGAGCCCCCTTCAGTATATCGCTAACCTCCCCGGACTTATGCTAAGTGAAAGCGCCCAGCGTCTTACTTCACAAGAGCAACTATTAGCCGAAAATCAAAAGCTCAACAATCAGCTTTTGCTAATGAGCGAAAAGCTTCAGCAATTCGACGTGATTGAAAAAGAAAACGCACAGCTTAGAGAATTACTGCAAGCGCCAGTACGTGAGTCATCCAGAAAGATGGTTGCCGAATTAATGGCCGTTGACAAGAACCCCTACAGTCAGCAGGTGGTGATCAACAAAGGCGCGATAGACGGGGTTTATCCGTCTCAACCGGTTATTGACGACAAAGGGATTGTAGGTCAGGTAATGGAAGTGGGGTCAACAAACAGCCGTGTATTACTGCTTGCTGACGTTACTCACGCTATCCCGGTCCGTTCTCTTCGCAACGACATTCGTTTTATTGCCACGGGGAGTGGCGCCTTAAACGAATTATATCTTGAGCACGTTCCGCACAGCGTTGACATCCAAGAAGGCGATACGCTTATTTCTTCTGGGTTAGGAAAGGTTTTTCCCGAAGGTTACCCGGTGGCTACCGTTACCCAAGTGGTACGCGATGAAAGCCGCCCCTTTGCCCGTGTAATAGCCACGCCTTTGGCGAACTTAGACAGGCTTCGTCACCTGCTATTGCTATGGAAAAAAACTAATCCTGAGCGCGATGTAAAAGATGAGGCCAAGGGCGAGATGGTAAACGAGGAAGAATCGACCGATGCGTAAACGTAACCTCGTGATCTGGATTAGCCTATTAGTGGCACTGGTTCTACAAATTGTGCCCCTACCTACACAAGTTGACCTTTACCGGCCTGACTGGGTATTAGTGGTGCTGGCCTATTGGAGTATGGCGTTACCGCATCGAGTGAACGTGGGGATCGCCTTTTTAACGGGTGTCGCCATGGATGTTTTGGTAGGCACTACCTTAGGCATCCACAGTTTTGCGCTTAGCATTTGCGTTTATATACTGGCTGCTAATTACCAACGGCTGCGTAATTATTCCGTATGGCAGCAAGCTATTATCATCGGCCTTCTATCATCGTTATATCACCTGATGACATTTTGGGTTCAGCACCTTCTGACCGATATTTATTTTCAAGTGGACTATTTATGGCCGGTGTTAACGTCTATGGTGCTATGGCCTTGGGTGTTTTGGTTACTTAGACGTACACGTAGACAGTTTTCTATTTCGTAATTCGAACGCCTTTTTGTTAATTCCAAGGGTAAGACAATGACAAAATCGGTAGTGTTAGCGTCGGCATCACCAAGACGCACCGCGTTGCTCAAGCAAATGAACATAGCTCATACTATACAACCCGCCGATATTGACGAATCGCCGCGCCTGAACGAAACGCCACTGTCGCTGGTCTCACGGCTTGCTGCTGAAAAAGGCCAGGCGGTGAAAGCGAAGTTGGCGTCAAAGCAAACGTTGACTGACGATACGGTCATTTTAGCCAGCGATACCCTTATTGCTTTTAACGGTCAAAGCGTAGGTAAGCCAGAAAACAAAGCCGACGCTAAACGCATTCTCACGATGCTTTCTGGTAACACTCACGAAGTGCTAACAGCTATCAGTGTTTTGAATAACACTCGTCAGCAAACCCAAGTCATTACAACGTCTGTAACTTTTGCAGCATTGACGGATGAGCAAATTACCGCATACTGGGAAACTGGAGAACCTGCCGATAAAGCAGGAAGTTACGCTATTCAAGGTATTGGCGGTGAATTTGTGGTCTCAATTAATGGCAGTGCAAGCGCCGTAATCGGTTTGCCTCTTTACGAAACCCGTCAATTACTCAACGAATTTGGAGTTGTGTCGTGAGTGCTGAACTGCTTATTAACGTTACCCCGTCAGAGTCGCGAGTAGCGCTTATTGAAAACGGAATACTGCAAGAAATACACGTTGAACGTCATACAAAACGCGGTTTGGTTGGCAATATCTATCGCGGTAAAGTTAGCCGTGTATTACCGGGAATGCAGGCAGCATTTGTTGATATCGGTTTAGAAAAGGCCGCCTTCTTACATGCATCTGACATTGTCATTCACAATGAAATTGCTGAAGAAGTCTCGGCAAGCCATATTCAAAAGCAAGACATTCGCGAGTTGGTGCGAGACGGTCAAGATATTGTGGTTCAGGTAGTGAAAGATCCTATCGGTACCAAAGGCGCACGCCTTACCACAGACATTACTATCCCCAGCCGTTATCTTGTATTTATGCCTTCGGTCACTCACGTAGGCGTATCTCAACGCATTGAAGAAGAAGCAGAAAGAGAGCGCTTAAAGTCGCTGGTGCAAGAGTTTTGTGATGAAAACGGTGGCTTCATTCTGCGTACTGCGGCTGAAGGCGTGGGCAAAAACGAACTGCAGTCTGACGCGGCGTTTTTACGCAGGTTGTGGGACAAAATACAGTCTCGTATGAAAAAGCGTAAGTCGAACGTGCTTTACGAAGACTTACCGCTAGCACGACGAGTGCTACGCGACTTTGTTGGTACAGAGCTCGACAGAATTCGTATCGACTCGAAACTATCATTCAATGAGCTTCACCAGTTCACCAAAGAGTATGTGCCTGAAATGAACGGCAAGCTCGAATACTACCCGGGTGATCGACCTATCTTCGACTTGTACGATGTTGAAAACGAAGCGCAACGGGCATTAGAGCGTCGAGTTGATTTAAAATCTGGCGGCTACTTGATTATTGATCAGACCGAAGCCATGACCACCATAGATATCAATACGGGGGCCTTTGTTGGGCACCGTAATTTAGAAGAAACGATTTTTAATACCAATACTGAAGCGACGCAAGCCATTGCGCGTCAGCTAAGATTACGCAACTTAGGCGGCATGATCCTTATCGACTTTATCGATATGATTGAACCAGACCATAAACGACGTGTCTTACATTCATTAGAGGTGGCGACGAACAAGGATAGAGCCAAAATTAATATTCACGGTTTCACTGCGTTGGGGCTTATTGAAATGACCCGCAAGCGCACCCGTGAAAGCATAGAGCATATACTGTGCGGCGAATGTCCGGTGTGTAAAGGCCGGGGCACAGTTAAAACCATTGAAACCATTTGCTTTGAAATAATGCGTGAAATCGTTCGCGTGAACCGCGCATACGATGCGGATAAGTTTGTGGTTTACGCCTCACCAAAAGTGGCAGAAGCCCTAATGGGTGAGGAGTCTCATATGCTGGCAGAACTAGAAGTATTTGTATCTAAACAAATTAAGGTACAAACAGAAACATTGTACAACCAGGATAAGTACGACGTCGTCATGATGTAATGCATTAACGTATACAAAGGCAAAATGTGACAAATTTTTCGTCGGTAGCCGCTTATCTACTTAAGAAGTTTTGGCTGCTACTTGCCGTATTGCTTGTACTTTTCGCGCTAGTATTAAGCGCTGCACGCTATGCTCTGCCGCATATTGAGCACAACAAACATTTGTTGGAAGACTATATTAATGAGCAGTATGGCGTAAACCTATCAATAAAAAGCGTGCATGCGGTTTGGCAGCGCAGCAGCCCTAGCATTGTGCTAAATTCGGTATCGCTTGCTAAAGATGAAGCTTCACCTGTTGCGTTGGACATTCGACAAATTTACGTTGAATTAGATTTCTGGCAATCACTGCGCGATCAGCTTATTTCCTCTACCCGTTTTGAATTGCGGGGCCTTCGCCTAGATATCGATGCCGATCGCCTTTCCGGCGGTGGCAAAAATAACTTCCCTGTGGTTAACGCGTTAGAGCGCTTGTTCTTAGAGCAATTACAAAGCTTTTCGTTAGAAGATGGGGCGGTGTCAATTACACATCTTAACGAGACCAATTCTTTCGACATTGAAAGCTTATCCTGGAATAACCGTAAACAGCGACATCAAGGTTTAGGCCGGCTTAAAGTTGCTGATTTAGCGGCAAACTCAGCCTCTTTCATTATTGATATTAACGGCACCCGTGAAGACTTTGACGGCGTCTTTTATGCCAAAGCTGAAGAACTCGACATTTCGCCTTGGGTTAGCGACCTGATAAAGACCAAGCGTCCACTGGCTCAAAGTCGTGCTAATTTTGAGGTGTGGGCAAATTTTGCCAACAATGAAATTACCAGCGTGCAGGCCGAGCTTAATGACAGCTTGTTAGAGTGGGGCGATGGGCGTGCAAAAACGATAACCGGCATCAGTAGCGGAAGCTTACAAGCACTGCCTAATAAGAAGAGCAAGCGTGGCGGTTGGAACGTTAGGGTAGATCAGCTTGTACTGAACTCAGGTAACGAGACAATGACGACCGACCTTATTGGTAGTATCAGTGCAAATGGCGACGCGCTCATCAATACGGTTAAGCCTGTTCAGATCAATCCCTTTTTATTGCTATTGCCACTTTTCATGGATGACACCGGTGAAGACGAAATACGCGGGCTGAACCCGAAGGGAGAGCTCGCCACATTGCAACTTCAATGGCGCAGTGGTACCCCCTCTCTCGCGGCCAAAATAGTTGATTTGCAGTGGGATAAAACAAATAAAGTACCGGGGTTATCTTCTCTCGATGTTGACCTATTCTGGTATAAGAATAACGGGGCTATTTACTTACAAAGCACTGATAGCGTATTAAGCGCGAGTGGGGTTATCAAAAAAGACCTCAAGATTAACGCGCTAACCTCGCAATTTTATATTTATCCCGAAACGGCAGAAGAGCCCAACAAGCAGTGGGTCGTCAAAGGGGACAATATGCTCCTCGATAGTGATGCCGTTACCCTTAAGCCGCAGTTTAAACTTAATACAGCGACGGGATTTATGTCGCTTTATATAGATATAAGCCCGATAGCGTTAAATACAGTGAGCGACCTTTTCCCAGCTGGCGTTATGGGGGCAAACACAGATAAATACCTAACCCGGGCGTTTACTGGTAAAGGCGACATCGAAAATGCTCGTGTGCTGTGGCATGGACGTACCCGAGATTTTCCGTTTGAAGACAACTCAGGTATTTTCCAAGCCTATGTGGATATCAAAGATGGCGATTTTCTTTTCGCACCAGATTGGCCTGCACTGAACGATTTAGAGCTTTCGCTATATTTCGTAAACAATGCACTGGTAATGGAAAGTCCTAGCGCCACCTTAGCGGATATGAAAATAAGCAATATGTCGGCTGCCATTCCAAGCTTTAAGCCAGGTGCACGTTTAGCGATTTATGCGACAGGCGAGGGAACGGGAGACGCATTAACCGACTTAATGATGAACTCCTCGTTGCAAAAGTCCTTAGGTAATGTGCTTAACAATGAAGTGCAAATTAGTGGCCCACTCTCGGCAGATATTAAGCTAGATATTCCATTTAAAGGCAAAGACGTGGTGGCATCGGGTACTGCGCATTTGTCGAATAACCCCGTCTATATCGCTAGCACCAAAATGCTTTTCGACAACGCATCAGGCGATGTGACCTTTACCAACGGGAATATCGACGCCAATGCGCTACAAGCACGGTTTCTCAAGCAGCCTGTAGCGCTCTCCTTAAGTGGAAGGCAAGGGGACACTTACGACCTTCATGTTGAATTAGGGGGCCGCTGGCACGTGCACCCCCTTGCAAACTACGTGAATACAGATCTCACTGATTATATTGATGGGGAAAGTGACTGGAAAACCGTTGTTGATCTTACGCTGTCTAATAGCAGTTTTTCCTACACCGCCAATTTGAAAGCTGACCTAACGGCAACACAAAGTGTGTTACCTGCTCCATTTGATACGCCTGCAGGCACCAGCCTCCCTTTATCTATTGTCAGTGAAGGTAACGGTAAAGCGTCAAACATCGAAGCGAGACTAGGAGAGCGCATTCGTTTTGACGGTGTTCTGCCGCATAAAGAAATGCAATTCTCCCGCGCACATTTAGCGTTAGGCGAGAGCGACATTGCCAACATAGGGACTGGGTTTAGCATTAGCGCAAATTTAGCTGAAGCCGATGTACAAGAGTGGTTTAGCACGATTAACATGCTGCTTTCTGGCAAAGGTAAAGCGGATAAGCAAAAATCGAACGCTGAACTTACGAGGGTTGATACTGCGCAAAAAGATGAGAAACAGGTTAATTTGTTTGGCACCCCATCACGCATTTTCGCCAAAGCTGAAAAACTCAATTTTGCGGGCCACAGTATTAAAGATGCTGAGCTTAATGCCACAGAGCGCGATAGAGATTGGATTTTAAATTTAACTTCGCCACAGGCGCGCGCTACCGTTCGTATTAACAGCGATTTAGAACAACAAGGTATCGAGATAAATGCCGATTATTTATCGCTAGAAAAACCGAGTGAAAATATCGCCACCTCAACGACCGCCGATACCTCACAGACTCCGCCGGTTGTTGCCAACAATCAGGCCGCTTCAGACGATGAATCGCCGTATGATATTGACCCCAACACGTTGCCGCCTATTTATTTTTACTGCCAAAGCTGCGGTATACACGGTATAGATTTTGGGGAGATTACGCTAGATATTGCGAAGGAAGATAACGGCTTAGCCATTCGCCAGCTTTTAGTGAGGTCGGATGATACTAACATTACCGCAAGCGGTTACTGGAAGCATGTTGGTCGGGATATACAAAGTGCGATAAAAGGCTCGCTAACGTCGCCGGATGTAGGCCAAATGCTTAAAGAGTATGGTGTAGAGTCTGGCATAAAAGACTCGAGCGCAGAGGTTAAGTTTGATATTAGCTGGCCTAACGCGCCAATGGATTTCGGGTTTGAAGCGTTAAACGGTGACGTAGAATGGTCGCTGTCAGATGGTTATTTGACCGAGCTTAGTGATCAGGGCTCACGTATCTTTACACTCTTTAGCCTTAACTCGCTGGTCAGAAAGTTAAGCCTCGATTTTAGAGATGTCTTTGCTAAAGGTTTCTTTTACGATGATATGGGCGGAACCCTTAAGGTTGTAAACGGGAAAGCCTATACCGATGATACTGAAATTGACGGTGGGGCCGGTGAAATTGAAATAACGGGCTTTACCGACCTCAATACCGGCGGCCTAAATTATAACGTGTCATTTGCGCCAAACGTGACGGGTAATCTGCCCTTTTTAGTTTATTTCTTGGCAACGCCACCTACAGCACTGGCAGCCCTTGCTATTGATCAGGTATTAACGTCGGCGAAAGTCATCTCAAATGTGAACTATCGCGTGACAGGCACCATAAAAGATCCTAAGTTCGATGAGGTTGAACGCAATAGCAAAGACATCAGTTTGCCTGCACAAAATGCGCCTGCCCCTGCCAATCCCCAAGACAGGCCATTAACGGAAGATGATGTACGCAGGCTTAAAATGGAGGTGATCGATGGTTAATTTAGTAGCACTACAAATGACTTCTACGCCACATGTGGAAGAAAACCTGAATATTGTCGAAAAAGAAATGGCAGCAGCGCATATCGAGAGAGATAGCCTGGTCGTGTTACCGGAGTGCTTTGCCTGTTTCGGCGGCAAAGACAAAGGTCAATTAGCGGTAGCTGAAGTAAAAGGCGATGGGATAATACAGCGACGTTTATCGGCGCTTGCTAAGCAGCATCAATGTTACATTGTGTCAGGGACATTCCCGGTAAAAACACAAAACCCTGATAAATTTTCTGCTGCTTGTATGTTATTTGGTCCGAATGGCGAGCTTTTGGCTGATTACCGTAAAATTCATATGTTCGACGTATCAGTAAACGACAATACAGGCAGCTATAAAGAATCTGCTACCACAGAAGCAGGTAATGAGGTAGTCACTGTTCGAACGCCAATTGGCAACATTGGGCTTGCGGTGTGCTATGATGTACGCTTTCCAGGGTTGTTTTCTGCAATGGGCGATATTGATATTTTGGTACTGCCCGCGGCTTTTACCCAACGCACCGGCGAGGCTCATTGGCACGCTTTACTTAAAGCCAGAGCCATTGAAAAGCAGTGCTTTGTGGTAGCCCCCAACCAGAGCGGCGTACACCAAAATGGCCGCGAAACTTACGGTCACAGTATTATCTTGTCGCCGTGGGGCGATACGCTTGGGGAACGTAAAACCGAAACAGGGTTTGTATCGGCTAGCGTAGATATTGCAGAAAGAGAAACCATTAAACAGAATATGCCGGTTGCCGAACATAACCGATTCAGGAGTCATTTTGTCTAAATCTGTTGAGCGTCATTTATTATCTGACTCAGGCCTAGATATTACTAAGCTAGAGCGCGCGCTAGCGACCATTCACCGCCACGATACCGACTATGCCGATTTGTATTTTCAGTCGAGCCAGCACGAAAGTTGGGTGCTAGAAGACGGCATTATCAAAGAAGGTAGCTACAACATTGAGCGCGGTGTAGGCGTTCGCGCCATTAGCGGCGAAAAAACGGGGTTCGCTTATTCCGATGAGATAAGCGAAGAAGCGTTAACTAAAGCGTGCAAAGCAGCCCGAGGTATCGCACCAAGCGGTGGTACGCAGCAGGTTGCAGCGCTGGGCCATAAGCCCGTTGAGGCCCGTTACAGCGAAAATAACCCCATTCTTGCTATGCAAGATGCGGAAAAGATTGCCTTGCTAAAAGCGGTAGACGCATACATTCGTAAGCAAGAGCCTTCTGCCAATCAGGTAGTGGTGAGCTTAAGCGGTGTATATGAAGAGATTTTAGTTGCTGGTAGTGATGGCACGTTAGCGACCGATATTCGCCCTCTGGTGCGCTTAAACTGCTCAGTATTGTTAGAGCAAGGTGATAGACGCGAGCGCGGTTCAGCCGGCGCTGGCGGCCGTTATGCCTATTCGTTCTTTAAACAGGACGAAAATGGTAAACCTTACTTTGAACAACTCGCCGATGACGCGCTTCACATGGCGCGTGTTAACATGCAGTCTGTGGCATCGCCTGCAGGCGCTATGCCTGTGGTATTAGGCAACGGTTGGCCTGGTGTATTGCTTCACGAAGCCGTCGGTCATGGCCTTGAAGGTGACTTCAACCGTAAAGGTGCGTCAACGTTTAGTGGGCGTATTGGCGAGCGAGTAGCAGCCAAAGGCGTAACTGTGGTAGATGATGGTACATTAAACGACCGTCGTGGCTCGTTATCAGTAGATGATGAAGGTACGCCAACGGCCCATAACGTGCTAATTGAAGACGGTATTCTTAAAGGCTACATGCAAGATAAGCACAATGCGAAACTAATGGGCGTTGCACCCACCGGTAACGGTCGTCGTGAATCTTACGCCCACTTGCCTATGCCCCGTATGACGAATACCTACATGCTGGAAGGCCAACATGATCCGCAGGAAATTATCGCGTCTATCGACAAAGGTATTTACGCGCCGAACTTTGCTGGCGGGCAGGTGGATATTACCTCGGGCAAATTTGTATTCTCTAGCGCTGAAGCTTACCTTATTGAAAACGGTAAAATTACCGCGCCAGTGAAAGGGGCCACCTTAATTGGTAACGGCCCAGAGGTTATGCAAAAAATCTCAATGATCGGCAACGACACAGCCTTAGATAAGGGCGTGGGTGTGTGCGGTAAAGACGGTCAAAGCGTACCTGTAGGCGTTGGCCAGCCCACGCTTAAAATTGACGAGTTGACCGTGGGCGGCACAGCCTAAGATTTCTTTCCCGGCGAACTAAATTCGCGATCTATATTCAAAAATAAAAAGGTTGGGCAATTGCACCAACCTTTTTTGTATCTGAGCTCAGACGCTTAATCACTCTTCGTGAATAACGTCTTTCAAATACTGAAACAACTCTCTGAACGCTTTAGGCGGCGCATTCTTTTCACGCTCTTTTTTAATTTGGCGATGAAATTGGCGTAGCTTTTGTCTATCTAGCTCAGGATATTGTTCGATGAGCTTCTGTATTGCCGGGTCGCCTTGCTCGATTACCGCTTCGCGGGCTTTTTCTAACGCATGGAAAGCCGCGTTAGCAGCCTGATGCTGGTGCGTTAACTTCGCTAGCGCTTCTTCTATATCGGCAGTATCGCGATTACGCAGTGCCTTACCAATAAACTGAAGCTGGCGGCGGTAACCGTCTTTCTTCTTATTTACCTTACGGGCAATAGCAACTGCATCGGCCAGCTCTTCATCCATAGGGATAGTGGCAATGTTTGCATCAGTTAAGTTAACCAAGGTTTCACCTAGCTTGTGAAGCTCTTTCGCTTGGCGTTTTAGCTCAGTTTTACTGACAAACACTTCCTCTTCGAACTCATCTGCTTGCGCATCTTCGAAGTAAGGATCTTCAGGAGAATTGTATTTCTGATCACTCATTTCAAACTCATTAGTGTTACACTTTAGCTAAATTGTAACTATCACAGTCGAATTAAGACAGCGAAACTTACTATGCAAATTGAGCAGCAGTTAGCCGACATTCAAAATGTCGTAGATGATGTACTAAAATTAGCCGTTTCAAAAGGCGCTACGCAAGCCGAAGCCAGCATGTCAAAAGTGCAAGGCATTGCCGTATCTTCACGTATGCAAGAAGTTGAAAACGTTGAGTTTACCAACGACGGTGGCCTAGGTATTAGCGTATATGTAGGCAAGCGAAAAGGCAGTGCTTCTACTGCTGATCTAAGCAAAGCAGCATTAACATTAGCGGTAGAAAAAGCCGTAGATATTGCACGCTATACCAGTGAAGATCCGTGCACAGGTTTGGCCGATGCCGACCTTATTGCAACAGAATTCCCAGATTTAGAGCTGTATCACCCTGAAGAGCTAGATACGGAAAAGGCCATTAAGACCACCATTGAAGCTGAAAAAGCGGCAATGGATTACGACTCGCGTATTACTAATTCGGATGGCGCCTCGTATAACGCAAACTTAGGTATGCGCGTTTATGGCAACACCCATGGTATTAATGCCGGTTATCCTAGCAGCAGATACTCACTAAGCTGTATGGTTATTGGTGCGCAAGATGACGATATGCAGCGCGATTATGCCTACACCGTAAGCCGCAAGTCGGCACTGCTTCAATCGGCAGCCTCGGTAGGTATTGATGCCGCAAAAGCCACGGTAGACCGCTTAGGCGCCCGTAAAATTAACACAGCAAATGTACCTGTGCTTTTACATCGGGATATCGCATCTAGTTTGTTTGGTCATTATGTAGGCGCCATTAGTGGGGGGAGCTTGTACCGTCGCTCAAGTTTCTTACTCGATAGCTTGGGTAAACAGGTATTCCCCGAGTGGTTGAATATTGAAGAGCGCCCGCTTATTAAAGGCGGCTTAGCTAGTTCAAGCTTCGATAACGAAGGCGTGGCGTGTGCTGACATGACGATTGTCGACGCAGGGCAGTTGGCTACATACCTTTACACCACTTATTCGTCGCGCAAACTTAATACCCGCTCCAATGGTCATGCCGGTGGTATTCACAACTGGCTAGTAGGTGATACGGGGCATAGCGACGCTGACCTTCTTAAAGAAATGGGCACAGGGCTATTTGTGACCGAGCTTATGGGGCAGGGCGTTAATGGTGTGACCGGTGACTACTCACGCGGCGCGGCAGGGTATTGGGTTGAAAATGGTATCATTCAGTACCCCGTACATGAGGTAACCATTGCCGGTAACCTTAAAGACATGTTTAAAGGCATTGTCGCGATTGGTGCTGAAAAGGATGTACGCGGCAGCGTACAGACGGGCTCAGTGCTAATTGACCAAATGAAAATAGCGGGTAGTTAGAACTAGCTCGTTTTTCTAAATACAGGTTTTATCTATAACGCAAAGAAGGTTGTAGATAAAACCGCTGAAATATAAGCTATCACGTGTTGTTACAACGAAACGCAGAAGGCGACAGCCCTGTCGACTTTTTAAAGCGTTTTGAAAACGTAAATACGTTGGCATAACCCACGTAATTGGCAATATATGAAACGGGCCACTGCGTACTTAGCAATAAACTTTTGGCGCGTAACAGGTGCCCGAAAGCCTGCTTGCCGCTACATTAAGTGCCGAAGAGCGGGCAAAATGGCAATCCATTGTTGTGCCCTCAAACTGGCAACTAAAGGGCTACGATAAACCTATTTACTGCAACGTTAAGTATCCTTTCCCGGTAAACCCACCGATAGTACCCAGTGAAAACCCTACCGGATGCTACCGAACCACGTTTAGCGTAACCAGCGCGCAGTTATCTCAACGCAACCACATTGTATTTGAGGGGGTGAACAGCGCCTTCCACTTATGGTGTAACGGTGAGTATGTTGGCTATTCGCAAGATAGTCGTTTACCGGCAGAATTCGACATATCCAATTTGTTGGTCGAGGGCGAGAACCGCTTAGCGGCCATGGTCATCAGGTGGTCTGACGGCAGCTACTTAGAAGATCAAGACATGTGGTGGCTAAGCGGTATTTTCCGTGATGTAAGTTTAATTACAAAGCCACGTCAGCACATTCAAGATGTGTTTGTTACGCCCACGCTAGATGCTTGTTATCGCGACGCTACTGTGTCTGTTCGAACGTCAATTAAAGCGCAGTTACACTGCAAAGTAGGTATTCAGCTTTTCGATGGTGATACGGCTGTTACCGAACAAATCGTTACGGGCACCAACAATAAGCGTGTCGACGAGAAAGGCGGGTGGGACGATGTCGTCTTTCAAACCCTAGAAGTTAAAGAGCCAAAACACTGGACAGCAGAAACCCCTTACCTTTATCGCATAGTTGTATCGCTGATTGATGATAGCGGTAATGTGATAGACCGTGAAGCCTACAATGTGGGTTTCCGAAATGTTGAAATGAAAAATGGGCAGCTTCTTGTTAACGGCAAAGCTGTGCTTATTCGCGGTGTAAATCGTCACGAACACCATCAAGTAAAAGGCCATGCCATCAACGAAGATGATATGCTTGAAGATATTAAACTATTAAAGCAGAACAACTTCAATGCGGTGCGCACTGCGCATTATCCTAATCACCCTCGCTGGTATGAACTTTGTGATGAATACGGGCTTTATGTGGTTGATGAAGCCAATATCGAAACCCACGGTATGTTTCCAATGGGGCGGCTGTCCCGCGACCCGCTATGGGCTGGCGCTTACATGGCGCGTTTTACCCAAATGGTAGAACGCGATAAAAACCACCCCAGTATTATCATCTGGTCGTTAGGCAATGAATGTGGTCATGGCCCTACGCATGATGCCATGTATGGCTGGGCAAAATCTTTCGACCCGTCTCGGCCTGTTCAATATGAAGGTGGCGGTGCCGACACTACGGCTACCGATATCATAGCGCCTATGTATGCACGTGTAGATACTGACGTAGAAGACGACGCTGTGCCTAAATGGGCAATAAAAAAATGGCTGTCGCTACCTGGTGAAAACCGGCCCGTTATTTTATGCGAATACGCCCATGCTATGGGGAATAGTTTGGGGAGTTTTGATGAGTATTGGAAAGCCTTCAAAGACTACCCACGTCTTCAAGGCGGCTTTATTTGGGACTGGGTTGACCAAGGGCTGACGAAACACACTGATAGCGGCGACGCGTTCTGGGCTTACGGCGGTGACTTTGGCGATACCGACAACGACAGACAGTTTTGTATCAACGGGCTGTTATTCCCTGACAGAACCCCACACCCGCATTTATTTGAAGCGAAATATTGTCAGCAACACCTAAGCTTTTCGTTAACGGAAGAGACTGACAAGTGGCAGCTTAGTGTAAAGAGTGACTACCTGTTTAGACATACCGATAATGAGCTGCTTCGCTGGCAGGTGTTAGAGAATGGTAAACCCATCATAGAAGGGGAGTGCCCCATTTATGTTGCACCACAGCAAGCCCAAACCGTTAGTATCGCGCCCGAAATCAATTTTAAAGCCGGCGCACTCTATCACCTAAATATCGACGTTGTATTAGCTAACGACTGTGCATGGGCGAAGGCAGGCCATGTTATCGATACCGCGCAGCTTGCGCTAGCTAACAAAAGCGGGCTAATTCCTTTTGTCTCAACCGCTAACGTCGCAAATGAAAATGCTGAGTCTGGAGTGACGGTCAAGGCAGAAAACACCACCTTATTAGTCAGTGTGAAAAATAACGTATTTAGTTTTAATAGCGAAAGTGGGCTTTTAACCTCGTGGCTACATGAAGATAGCGAGACGCTCAGCGCACCGCTAGAAGATAACTTTTTTAGAGCCCCGCTTGATAACGATATTGGTGTAAGTGAAGTTGATAACCCCGACCCAAATGCATGGGAGTCGCGCTGGCGCCGTGCTGGTATTGGAAAGTGGGACCGCATCTGCACCAGTGTAGACGTAGAGCAGAGTACCTTTGATGTGCGCATAACGTCGTTATTTGAGTATCATTATAACGACAAGCTCATTGCCGCAACCAAGTGGGTTTACACCATTAACCACCAGGCAGCGTTAACCGTAGAGGTAGAAGTGTTATTGGATGATAGTTTACCGCCCATGCCTCGAATTGGTTTGCAAGCCGCGGTACCGGCGCCCCGTAGCAACGAGCAAGAGCGAATGCGCGTTACATGGCAAGGGCTAGGGCCTTTCGAAAATTACCCAGACAGGAAAGCGGCAGCGCGTTTTGGTGAGCACTCGTTGTCGATAGCCGATTTGCAAACACACTATATATTTCCTACTGACAACGGTTTGCGTAGTGACTGTAAACAATTAGATATTAGTGGGCTAAGAGTGAACGGGCAGTTTTGCTTTAGTGTAAGCGAGTACGGCCAAGCGCAGCTAGATACTGCAAAGCATACTAGCGACCTCATGCCGCAAGACTGTGTGTTTGTGTATATTGACCATGCACATATGGGCGTGGGCGGCGACGACTCGTGGAGCCCTAGCACGCATAAAGCCTTCTTGATAGAAGAGAAGTGTTACCGTTATTCGGTGACATTCTGTGCGAAGGTATGATGCACGTTTAGGAAGCGTAATGAGCCTGTTGAGCGGTATTACTCAACAGGTAATGAAGTTGAGCTCAATTTAGCCATTGACGAAATGCATACCCACAAAAAAGCCGCTACATTGTTGTAGCGGCTTTTTTAATTCTTGAACCGGCTCTCAAAGAGGGCTAGCGACTTTTAATATGTGATGGTTAACCATCAACCTGACCGCAGAAGCGGTAGCCTTCACCGTGAATGGTTACGATCAACTCTTCATCTGTCGGGTCTGACTCGAAGTGCTTACGAATACGGCGAATGGTTACGTCTACCGTACGGTCGTTAGGACGAAGCTCACGACCTGTCATTTCCATGATGAGCTGTTCACGAGTAAGGATTTTACCTGGATTGCTAAGGAACAGGTGTAGTGCGCGGAATTCACTACGCGGTAAGCGGAACTCTTTACCGTTAGGTGAAATCAAAGAACGGCTATCACCATCAAGCGTCCAACCGTTAAAGTTTACACGGCTTGGTAAATCGTCGTCTTCTGAAGAGTTGGTTGTGCGAGACAGTAAGTTGCGCGCGCGAATAGTTAATTCACGTGGGTTGAACGGCTTTGTCAGGTAATCGTCTGCGCCGATTTCAAGACCTAAGATACGGTCAACATCGTTATCTCTGCCCGTTAGGAAGATAAGGCCAACATTTTTACGGTCGCGAACTTCACGCGCTAGAATCAAGCCGTTCTTTCCAGGTAGGTTAATATCCATGATAACCAAATTGATAGCGTGATTCTCGAAGAAATCATGCATTTGATCGCCGTTTTCGGCTTCAAATACATTATACCCTTCCGCTTCAAACAAACTCTTAAGCGTGGTACGGGTTACCACTTCATCTTCAACAATTAACACATTTGGCGTCTGCATGGTGTTCTACACTCTTTCTAAAATACGATTTAAGCAACTAACGGGTTAAAGTTTAATATTCATGCACTTGATTGCAAGCAACTTGTGAATATTCTTACTGTTTAGGTATTGGGGTTAGCCAATAAAAATCAAGAAAAGTTCATACTTTATACAACTATTCTGAGGTTTTCGCATTAACAACGGGGAATATTATTACAAATTCCACGCCATCACCTTCTTCGCCAGTAATTGATATTGAACCGTTGAGGGCTTGCGTTACCAAGTTGTATACCAAGTGCATCCCCAATCCCGAACCACCTTGCCCACGCTTTGTTGTCACGAAGGGGTCGAATATTCGCTTGCGAATTTCAGGGGGAATGCCTTTACCATTATCGGTATAAACAAGCTTGAGCTTATTGTTACTCACCAACTCGACACGAATATCAATCGTGCCTTTTTCCATAGATTCAAACCCATGAATAACTGAATTCATAATCAGGTTAATCAAGATTTGGTTTATTGGGCCAGCCTTCGTTTCAACGCTAAGGGTAGGGTCGCAATTTACGTTGATGTTGTGTTTTAATTTTTTGAGTCGAGGCTGCAATGACAGTAGTATCTCATTAACTAGCTGTACAACGCAAAAACTTCGGCTAGTTTCTGACGTTTGATCGACTGCAACTTGCTTAAAACTGCTAATAAGCTCGGCAGCTCTGTTCAAATTGCGATAAATTATGTTTAAGTTTTCATTACTCTCATCTAAAAAACGCTTCATTGCGCTCGCTTTTAGCGTTTTATTTTCAAAATCTTTTTGAATAACGGCTAATCTGTCTAACATCATGGTCGACGCAGTGACGCCTAAACCGATGGGGGTGTTTACCTCATGAGCGACCCCCGCCACCATATCACCAAGTGACGCCATTTTTTCATTTTGTACAATTTGGCGCTGGAACTGGTGAAGCTTTTCTAGCGTTTGGATTAACTCTTGATTAGCGTCCTTTAAGGCAGTGGTACGATGGCTAACCATATCTTCAAGGCTAGCATTAAGCTTGCGATGCTGTTCTTCGGCTTCCCGTTGCTTTTGCATATACTCCTGCATGCGATACAGCATGACATTAACGGCGTCAGCAAGAATATCTAGTTCTTTGATTGTCGAGCCGCTGGCTCGCGCGGAATAATCTCGTTGCCGAGAAGTACGCTGTAAGAAATTCGCTATATTTTCCACAGGCCCGGTAACAATGCGCTGCATTCGCACCGCCGAATAAAAACTAATGGCCAATAGCGCGAGTGCTACCGCCAAATTAAGCCAAATAGACTTTCCAACAAGCTGATTAAAGTTGTCAGACGATACCCTTAAATAAACCCAGCCTAATGAGATGTTGGTTTCTGTGTCGAACACCTTGGTGCTTAGCTCTAGGTACTTACCGTTATCAGCCAGTTGAGGCGCCATAAAAAGTGCTGACAACTGGTTTTCTTTGCCACCCAGTAATAACTGGCCTTCTTTATTATATGAAGCAAAAATTTGGGGCGCTAATGACTTGTTTTGCGCCTTATAAACATGAGCGTTTAGCACGTGTTCGGCCGCAGTAAGGTTGCTTAAGGCTGCTTCTATACGTTCCGGTGTCTCGTCGTAAAGGTATGTCGCTGCGCTTCTGGCGACAAGTTTCGCAAGCATGAGCGCATTAGATTCAAGTTCGTGACGGTAGGTTTTAATTTGTGTGTAAACGGCAAGGCTAGACAGCACCGCAAGGGAGAAAGTGGTAATTGACATTACCACCCAAAGAAAAAGGCTTTTTATCGAAAGCTTGACGGCTTTATCTGTCATATCCGTTTTGGCGTTAGGTCCATCCGCATCGTCCATACATCAATAGTGGCGCAAAATTGTGCAAAAAGAAAGAAGCCCATAAACAATAATTAATATAGGCTGAGACCGCTAGTGCTGTGTTGATGCATAGAGTTGCTGATAGTCTTTTGCGGCGGCTTCCCAAGTAAACCGTGTGCGCATTCCCCGTTGCTGCATTTCTCTGAATTTCCCTGCATCTTCATAAAATGCCAGCAAAGCACGGCGAATGCAGGATAGCAGGGCATGTGGTGTAGGGTCGTCAAACACAAAGCCGGTGCCATTGTCGCTGTTACTGTAGTCAATAACCGTGTCTTTTAGGCCACCCACAGAACGAACGATAGGTATTGTACCGTACGCTAAGCTGTACATTTGATTGAGCCCACAAGGTTCAAATTGAGAAGGCATAAGGAAGAAGTCTGCACCCGCTTCAACTAAATGTGCATGCTCTGAACTAAAGCCGTTAATAAATGCAAATTGGTCGGGGTGTTGCTGTGCAAATTCCCCAAGATCCATACACACTTTTGGGTCGCCCGTCCCCACAATGACCATTTGAATATTGTGTTTAATTAAATCATCCAATATAGGTAGGATATAGGCAAAGCCCTTTTGTTCTGTCAGGCGGCAAACCATACCTAATAGCGGTACTGTCGCTTTTGGCGGTAAGCCACACTTTTCCTGCAATACCCGTTTACACGATGTCTTAGGGTGGAGGTTATCGACACTGTAGTTCTCAGGTAAGAACGTGTCAGTCTCTGGGTTCCACTGGGTGTAATCACACCCGTTAAGAATACCGCTTAAATCAGCTTGGCGATTAACTAGGCGCTCGTGAAGGCCGTGGCTGCCTAAGTCGGTGAGTAACTCTCTGGCATAGTTAGGGCTAACGGTGGTCACCTTACTGGCAAATTCAATACCGCTTTGCAGCATGTTGATATAGCCACCGTGTACTTGCGCTAAAATATGAGGGTGGTGGCGAAGGAAAGGGATAGTTTCCAGCTTATGAACCCCTTGGAATGCGGCATTGTGAATGGTGAAGACGGTTTTAGTCTCTTTAAAGAAACCAGATTGTTCATAGGTGAGCAAAAATGGCAGCATCGCGGTGTGCCAGTCGTGACAGTGAATCACATCTGCTCGTGTATCAATGGCTTTTAACGTTTGAAGTACAGCGCCGCTGAAGAAACTAAAGCGTTCACCATTGTCTTCATACCCCTCAAAGGCATTGGCATAAAGCCCCTCGCGCATAAAATGAACAGGCGAGTCGATAAAATAAACAGGGATGCCGTGCCATAGCATATGGCGGATATCAAAGTGGTAAACTTGGCCTTCGGTAAATAAGGTTTGCTGTTCAGTTACCGTAGGTAAGTTGAGCTGGTCAGCAAGTACTTGATAATAGGGCATGACAATAGTGACGTCGTCACCAAGCGCGTTAAGCGCTAGTGGGAGCGCCTTTCCAACATCTGCCAGACCGCCGGTTTTTACCAATTCTTCAACTTCTGAAATAGCAAATACAATGTTCACAGGTGATCTCCAGAGCGAAAAGTGCTTCATGCTTTTTATGCGTATAAGCCGAGCACTTGTCATACAACTAATAAGTACGGAAAAAGCGCTAAGGGCCATTGTGTGGTAAATACAATGGCCGCACGCAACAGGTAGAAAACTAACCTAGCACAAGCTTAATGCTTTTTTAATTACAAAGTCGCTTGGTAAACGGAAAATTGAGACGTTTGTGCTGTGGTGTATACCGTTTGAAAATGCTCAGATAATAAGCCAGGGTAAGGCAAAAAGCGGTTGGCGACCATTTGCATGGTACCCCCACGGGTTAAACGTGCTTTCGCATCTGAAATGAAACGTTTAGTCACCGTGTAGTCAGTTTTAATACCCGTGTGAAATGGAGGGTTGGTAACGATGTGCTGTACCTTGTTAGTCATGCCGTGCAGTCCATCGGCAGCATACAAGGTCGCTGCCAGCTGGTTTTCCGCCAAAGTCAGTGCGCTACAGTAAATAGCAAAGGCGCTGACATCGGTCAAATGCAGCTTCAAGTGTGGGTATTTAAGCATGATATAGCTCGCTATAACCCCGGCACCGCAGGCAAAGTCGAGTACGTCGCCGCTGAGCGACGTAGAGAGCTTTTCTAATAAAAGCTCCGTACCTGCATCTAGTTCTTTATAACTGAATACACCCGGCATAGAAGCCACTTTCCAAGACGTACCTTCAACGGCATACGTATTGGTATCAATCCATGCTTCGGCTTCAAAGGCAAGATGAGGCGCTTCAACAATAACGGTAATCAGGCTGCAATGGCGCGCAGAATCTACCTTTTGCGTTGCGCCATATTGCTGCATTAATTTGGCGGCGCTTTTAATGCCGCCTTTGTTTTCACCAACAACGTGAATACGGCCATTTTGACCAACCATGCTGGCGGCCATTCTTAACAGCATCTGAAAATGGGTTTTTGCTTTAGGTAAAGAAATCATCACATCAGTGTGTGACTTTTCTAGCGCCACAAATGGCGTAAATATATGGGTGTGGTTGCCTACCTTTTGGGAAACCTCGAAACCTTTACTGGTAATATCTCTACTATCGAAGGACGCTGAAGGTATTACCCTTACACACTCAGCAAAAATATCAAAGTACTGGTGAATTACCGTAACTTCATGAGATTTTAAGCCGTCTAGAAAATAGGCATCAGACGGGTTGATAAATGCCCATTGTCCTTCGTCGAATAGCGCAATATTACGCTCTAGTAATTGGCTTTGAGGGGATAGAATCATTATTTAGTACGCTCGTAAATCAAATCCCATACGCCATGGCCAAGTTTTTGACCACGAGTTTCAAACTTGGTGATAGGGCGGTAGTCTGGGCGAGGTACATAGTCACCATCGGTCGCTGTATTGGTGTAGCCTTCAGCATTATTCATTACCTCGGCCATATGCTCAGCATATTGTTCCCAGTCTGTGGCCATGTGGAAACAACCGCCTACAGCGAGTTTCGTGCGTACTAATTCAACGAATTCAGGCTGTACAATACGGCGCTTATGATGGCGCTTTTTGTGCCATGGATCGGGGAAAAATAACTGCAGGCGAGACAGAGAGCCGTCAGGGATCATATTTTTAAGTACTTCAACCGCGTCATGCTCCATCACACGTAAGTTCTCAACGCCTTGTTCGCTTGCATCAGCTAAGCACGCACCAACGCCCGGTCTATGTACTTCAATGCCAATAAAGTCTTTTTCTGGGGCGTTCGCGGCCATTTCAACCAACGATTTACCCATGCCAAAGCCAATTTCAACCACTACAGGTGCGCTGCGACCAAACACATCTGGCAAGGACAGAGTAGACTCTGAATAGTCGATGCCTTTTGTTGGCCAATAGTCTGCCAACGCTTTCTCTTGTGCTTTGGTAAGTCTACCTTCGCGTTTCACGAAGCTTTTCACTTTGCTTACGTATACTCCAGCGGCTTCTGCTTCCGCCTGACTTTTGAATTGCCTCATTTGCAATGCCTTTCTAACCCAATTTTCTGGTGGCGCATTATCCACTTACCCGCAGGTTATGCAACGCTATCGTGGTAAAAATGCTGTATTTTTATACGCCAATTTGTTTTGCAATAATAGACGCTACCGCATCGGTTTGCTCTAACACCATCATATGACCGGCATTTTCTATGACTTGAAAGTTTGCCTTAGGCAGTTGCGCTTTAAGTTGCGCTATTGCTGCGGCAGGTGCAATCGCGTCCTGTTGAGCAGCAATAAGTGTTGTCGGCGCGTTGATCTTAGCCAGCGCTTTAACGGTACTTTCTCGGGGCGTAGTCGCAAGGGTGTGATTAAGTAAGGTCGTTTTACCTAGATCTTGGGCCATCGATTTTACAACACCAGCAACCTTGTCATCGTTAAGGCGTGAAGGGTGAATAAAACGGGATAAATAGGCATCGTTATCGGGTTTGAAATTCCCTTGCTTAAGCATGGAAGTAAGCTGTTTTCGCTTGGCGATTTCCTCTTTTGACAAGCCTTCAGGGTTATAGCCAATCAGGGTTACCGATGCGATATTATGTGGGTTGCGCTGTGCCACCAGCGAGGCAATAAACCCGCCCATGGAGTAGCCCACTAGATGCACTTTTTCGTTATCTAGAATACGGTCTTCGCTTAATGCCAGCATCTCTTCTTGTGACGACGCCCATTGAAGGGGCACGTAGCGGCGTTGCGCTATATTTAACTGTCGCCATAGCGGTAAAAAAATACGTTCATCGCAAAGTGTACCGGGAAAAAACAAAACAGGGTGCTGCACAGACACGTGTGCTCCTTAACAATAAAATGGCTAGTTACATGCTACCATAGCGCGCTTTTTTATGAACGGTTGTACGCACAAAACAAATGTACGTCGTTACACAACGGGCAGACGATATCCACTACCAAACATAGACGATTATGACAGAACAACAATACACAGGCAGCTTTGCAGAACGAGTGCTTGCATGGTTTGACAAACACGGGCGAAAGCATCTGCCTTGGCAGCAAGAGGTCACGCCGTACAAGGTATGGGTGTCGGAAATTATGCTCCAGCAAACCCAGGTCACCACGGTAATTCCCTACTTTGAACGCTTTATGGCGTCATTCCCCACCGTACATGACTTAGCGAAAGCATCCCAAGACGATGTGCTTCACCATTGGACAGGCCTTGGCTACTACGCACGAGCAAGAAACTTGCACAAAGCGGCGAATAGGTTGGTGGATGAATACAACGGTGAGTTCCCCTTTAGCCTAGAAGAAGTCATGGACTTACCAGGGATAGGGCGCTCAACCGCAGGGGCCATATTGTCGCTATCTCGCAATATGCGCTTTGCTATTTTAGATGGCAATGTGAAGCGTGTGCTGGCGCGTTACTATGCGATAAGCGGGTGGCCGGGGCAGAAAAAAGTGGAAAACCAACTTTGGGAGGTGGCCGAGAAAAACACGCCTACCAACCCAGAAGGTGGACGTTGCGCCAACTACACCCAGGTGATGATGGATTTGGGCGCGATGATATGTACGCGAAGCAAACCCAAGTGTGATGAGTGTCCACTACAGCCCGACTGTATAGCCTACGCTCAAGGCGCACAAACCGACTACCCGGGTAAAAAACCTAAAAAGGCATTGCCAGAGAAAGCGACCTTTATGATGGTAGCGCAGTTTAATAGCCAAGTGTACTTAGAACAGCGCCCATCAACGGGGCTATGGGGCGGTTTATACGGGTTTATCGAAGTGTCTTCAATAGAAGAAGGTATTGAGCAGTTTAAAAAGCGAGGCGTAAATGTTGAAGAAACCAAAACGCTTGAAACGTTTCGCCATACCTTCAGTCACTTTCATTTAGATATCACCCCGGTAGTGGCCGTGGTAAACTCTCCACCAACAAAACGCGTAGCCGATACGGCATTTCGTTGGTTTTCGTTGGGTGAGCCTATTGAAGTGGGTTTAGCAGCGCCGACTACCAAAATTATTAAGCAGTTAATAGGCTAAGCTATTCGTAGCTGCCTATATGAACAGCTAAGCAGAAAGTGAAAGGAAAGAACATGGCAAGAACCGTATTTTGTCGTAAGCTTCAAAAAGAAGCCGATGGCTTAGATTTTCAACTGTACCCGGGCGAGCTGGGTAAGCGTATTTTTGACAATATCTCAAAAGAAGCATGGGGCGAGTGGCAAAAGAAACAAACCATGTTAATCAACGAGCACAAACTAAATATGATGGAACCGAATGCCCGTGCATTTTTGGAAGAAAAAATGTCGGCGTACTTGTTCGACGACGTTGAGCCTACAATTGAAGGCTATGTTCCGCCTGAAAAATAAGCAAAAAAGCGCTTTTTGAGCAAACAATGTGCAAACAGTAATAAAAGCGCAAAAAAAGCGAGAAAAACGGTTGACTTGTGAAGGCGAAAACCGTTTAATACGCACCCACAGCAGGACAGGCAGCAAACGCCTAGAACGCTAACAAGTTTCAGCCTCGATAGCTCAGTTGGTAGAGCAGCGGATTGAAAATCCGCGTGTCCCTGGTTCGATCCCGGGTCGAGGCACCATCATTGGAACCTGATAGTTTATTGAAAA